>CAYRLV010000032.1:0-18551 GCA_964425155.1 uncultured Ornithinicoccus sp.
CGGATCGGCACCGGACCCATGTTGGTCAACGCGATCCGGGCGTCCGAGACCGTGCCGCCCTCGGCTCGCAAGGTGACCGCGACCGCGACGATCGACCACTGCTGGGCGACCCGCGAGAACTTCTCGTAGTGCGCCTTCCAGCCGGTGTGCTTGGGGAGGCGCACCTGGGTGAGGATCTCGCCGTCGCCGATCGCGGTGGTGAAGAAGTCCTGGAAGAACTCCGCCGCCGGCACCGTGCGGGTGCCGCCGGACCCGGCGATGACGAACTCGGCGTCCAGCGCGAGGCACGGCGCCAGCAGGTCGCCCGCCGGGTCGGCGTGCGCGAGCGCGCCACCGAACGTCCCGCGGTGGCGGACCTGCGGGTCGGCCACCGTGCGGGTGGCCTCCCGCACCAGCAGGGCGTGCTGCTCGACGAGCGGGTCGGAGGCGACGACGTGGTGCGGCGTCATCGCGCCGACCACGATCGCGTCGCCGTCCTCGGTGACGCCGCGCAGCTCCTCGATGCGGCCGAGGTCGACGACGACCTCGGGCGCCGCGAGGCGCAGCTTGAGCACCGGCAGCAGGCTCTGCCCGCCGGCCAGCACCTTGACGTCGTCTCCGGCCTCGGCGAGCAGTTGCACGGCCTCCTGCACGGTCGTCGGCGCGTGGTAGTCGAACGACGCGGGGATCATGACGCACCACCTTCGGTCGATGCGGTCTGGTCGGGACTGACCACCCCGCTGCTGTTGAGGTCACCCGTAGCCTGCTCGGGGTTGGTCGGCTGGACGGCGGCCGGCTCACCCTGCTCGCGAGCGTGGATCGCCTGCCAGACCCGGCTCGGGCTGCACGGCATGGTGATGTCCTGCACGCCCAGGTGGCGCACGGCGTCGAGGACGCCGTTGACGATCGCCGGGGTGGACGCGATGGTGCCGGCCTCGCCGACGCCCTTCACTCCCAGCGGATTCGTCGTCGACGGCGTCTCGGTGCGATCCGTGATGAAGTCGGGCACGTCGGCCGCGCTGGGGACCAGGTAGTCGACGAACGAGCCGCTGACCAAGGTGCCCTGGTCGTCATACACGGCCTCCTCGAAGAGCGCCTGCGCGATGCCCTGGACCAGCCCGCCGTGCACCTGCCCCTCGACGATGAGCGGGTTGACCACGACGCCGACGTCGTCGACGCAGACGTACTTGCGCAGCTTCGCCGCGCCGGTCTCGGTGTCGACCTCCATCGCACACAGGTGGGTGCCGTGCGGGAAGGAGAAGTTCACCGGGTCGTAGGTCGCGTCGGAGTCGAGGCTCGGCTCCACGCCGTCGGGGAGGTTGTGGGCCGCGAAGACCGCGAGCGCGATCTCGCCGATGGCCATGCCCTGGTCGGTGCCCTTGACGGTGAACCGTCCGTCGGCGAACTCCAGGTCGTCCTCGTTGGCCTCCATGAGGTGCGCCGCGATCGGCCGCGCCTTCTCGATGACCTTCTCCGCCGCCTTGACCACGGCGATGCCACCGACCGCGAGGGACCGGGACCCGTAGGTGTCCAGGCCCTTCACCGAGACCGACGTGTCGCCGTGCAGCACCTCGACGTCCTCGAACGGCACCCCGAGCTTGTCGGCGACGATCTGGCTCCAGGCCGTCTCGTGCCCCTGCCCGTGGGCGCTGGAGCCGGTGACGACCTCGACCTTGCCGGACGGCAGCATCCGCACCTGGGCGTTCTCCCAGCCGCCGGCGCCGTAGTCGAGCGAGCCCAGCACCCGCGACGGCGCCAGCCCGCACATCTCGGTGAAGGTGGAGACCCCGATGCCCAACTGCACCGAGTCGCCGGACTCGCGGCGCCGCTGCTGCTCGGCGCGCAGCTCGTCGTAGCCGAACAGCTCCAGCGCCTTGGCGGTCGCCGCCTCGTAGTTGCCGCTGTCGTACTCCAACCCGGCCACCGTCGTGAACGGGAACTCCTCGTGCGTGATCCAGTTCTTGCGGCGCAGCTCGATCGGGTCCATCCCGAGCTCGGCGGCCAGGTCGTCCATCAGCCGCTCGATGGCGAACGTCGCCTCGGGCCGCCCGGCGCCGCGGTAGGCGTCGGTCCAGGTGGTGTTGGTGAACACGTTGTGGCAGGTGAACCGGTAGGCCGGGATCTTGTAGATCGCGTTGAACATGAACGCGCCCAGGATCGGCACGCCGGAGGTGACCAGGCCGAGGTAGGCGCCCATGTTGGCGAGCAGGTCGACCTTGAGCCCGGTGACGGTGCCGTCCTTGGTCGCCGAGAGGGTGAGCCGCTGCACCTGGTCGCGGCCGTGGTGGCCGGACACGAGCGACTCGCTGCGGGTCTCGGTGAACTTCACCGGCTTGCCGAGCCGGCTCGCCACCAGCAGCGTGGTGACCTCCTCCGGCGTGACCTGAAGCTTGCCGCCGAAGCCGCCGCCGACGTCCGGCGCGACGACCCGCAGCTTGCTCTCCGGCACGTTGCAGGTGAGCGCCAGCATCAACCGCAGGATGTGCGGGACCTGGGTCGCGGACCACATGGTGATCTGCTCGCCGGTGGGGTCGACCACGGTGGACCGGGGCTCCATGAACGCGGGAATCAGCCGCTGCTGCCGGTAGGTCCGCTCGATCACGACGCCGTCGCCCCGCGCCTGCTCGATCGCCGCGTCCACGTCAGTGCCGGTGCCCGCCTCGGCGGAGTCGAAGGCCCACGTCGCCGACAGGTTCGTCCCCAGGTCGGGATGCGCGTATGGCGCGCCCTCGGCCGCCGCTTCCAGGTCCAGCACCGGCTCGAGGTCGTCGTAGTCGACCTCGACCAGCTCGGTCGCGTCCCGCGCCTCGCGCGGGCTGCGGGCCACCACGACGGCGACGATCTCGCCGGCGAAGGCCACGTGGTCGGTCGCGACCGCGGAGTGGTGCGGCGCCTTCTGGTCAGGGGTCACCGGCCACGCGTTCGGCAGGCTGCCGTGCGCGTCGGCGAGGTCGGCCCCGGTGTAGACCGCGACCACGCCCGGGGACGCCTTGGCGGCCTCGGTGTCGATGCCGGTGATCGTCGCGTGCGCGAGGGGACTGCGCACCATACCGAGGTGCAGCATGCCGGGCAGATTGATGTTGTCGGTGTAGCGCGTCCGGCCGGTGATCAGCCGCTGGTCCTCCTTGCGGCGCCGCGGTGAGCCGATCTCGGCGGCCGGGGCGGTGGCCTCGGTGGCGGTCATGACTGCACCGCCTCGGCGGCCTGGCGCACGGCCTTGACGATGTTCTGGTAGCCGGTGCAGCGGCACATGTTGCCCTCCAGCCCCTCGCGGATCTCCTCGTCACTGGGACTGGGGTTGTCCTCGAGCAGGTCGAGCGACTGCATCATCATCCCCGGCGTGCAGAAGCCGCACTGCAGGGCGTGGCAGTCGTGGAAGGCCTGCTGGATCGGGTGCAGCTCGCCGTTCTGGGACAGGCCCTCGACCGTGCGCACCTCGTGCCCGTCGGCCTGGACCGCCAGGACCGTGCAGGACTTCACGCTGCGCCCGTCGAGGTGCACCGTGCAGGCCCCGCAGTTGGTGGTGTCGCACCCGACGACGGTGCCGGTCTTGCCGAGCTGGTCCCGCAGGTACTGCACGAGCAACGTGCGGTTCTCGACGTCATCGGTGTATTCGACGCCGTCGACGGTCATGGTGATGCGGGTCATCCGTACCTCCCCTCACACGTCGCCGAGGACCGGGCACGGGGCCTCCCGCGGCGACAGCGGGAAGGACCCGTGATGTTCCTCACCCAACCGCCACGACGGCCGGAATACAAGAGGAACGGTGAAATGCGTTCCCCTGCACCGCGTTTCAGGGGGCCGTCAGGTGGGGACGTCGTGGTGGATCCGGCCGTCGACGGTGGACAGCCGCGCACCGCTCCCGCCCCACCGCAGCTGGATGATCTCGGCCGCGATCGAGATCGCGGTCTCCTCGGGCGTACGTGCGCCGAGATCCAGCCCGATCGGGCTGCAGATGCGGCTGCGCTGCTCGTCCGTGACACCGATTTCGCGGAGTCGGTCGGCGAGCTCGGCGTGGGTCCGCCGCGACCCCATCGCACCGATGTAGGCCAGGTGCGGCAGGTCGAGAGCGACCTGGAGCAGCGGGACGTCGAACTTCGGGTCGTGCGTCAGGACGCAGACGACGGTGCGGTTGTCGAGCAGCCCGGCGTCGGCCTGTCCGCGCAGGTAGCGGTGCGGCCACTCGACGACCACCTCGTCGGCGCCGGGGAAGCGGGTGGACGTGGCGAAGACCGGCCGGGCGTCGCAGACGGTCACCCGGTAGCCGAGGAAGCTGCCCATCCTGGCCACCGCCGCGGCGAAGTCGATCGCGCCGAAGACCAGCATCCTGGGCGGCGGTGCGTAGGACGCGGCGAAGACCCGCATCCCCTCGCCCCGCCGCTGGCCGTCCGGACCGTAGGTGAGCAGCTCGTTGCGCCCGTTCGCCAGCAGCCCGGCGACGTCGTCGGCCACCGCGCCGTCCGCCCGGTCGGAACCGAGCGTCCCCTCCGTGACCACGCCGCGGTGCACCTGCGGGTGCGCCGCGTCCTCCTCGGCGCCGGGTGCCGGGCGGATGACCAGCCGGCGCCCGAGCCACGCCGGGTCCGGGTGCTCCACGACCGTCGCCACGGCCACCGGTCGGCCGGCCTCGATGTCCTCGGCGACCGAGCCGAGCTCCGGAAAGGTCTGACGGGACACCCGCTCGACGAAGACGTCGAGGATGCCGCCACAGGTCAGGCCGACCGCGAACGCGTCGTCGTCGCTCACGCCATAGCGGACCAGCTCGGGCTGCTCGCGCTGCGCGACCTCCTGCGCCAGCTCGTAGACGGCGCCCTCCACGCAACCGCCACTCACCGATCCGACCACGCTGTCGTCCGGTCCGACGACCATCGCCGCGCCGGGTTGCCGCGGGGCCGAGCGCCAGGTGCCCACGACGGTGCCGAGCACCGCCTGCCGGTCGTCCCGCCACCACTCCATCAGCTCGCTCAGCACCTCACGCACGAGCCACCACCTCCACGACCTGCAACAGTTCCTCGAACGACGCCATCGAGTGGCCGGCCACCAGGGCGTCCACGTGCGGCAGCGCCGCCACGATCCCGCCCTGCACCGGCTGGTACCCCTCGAGCCCCCGGTGCGGGTTCATCCACACCACCGCGTGCGAGAGCCGGCGCAGCCTCGCCACCTGCTCGCCGAGCAGCGCCGGGTCGCCGCGCTCCCACCCGTCGGAGGCGATGACCACCACCGCGCCACGGGCGACGCCGCGCTGGCCCCACCGCACGCAGAACGCCTGGAGCACCTCGCCGAGCCGGGTGCCGCCGGACCAGTCGGGGATGGCGGCGCCCGCGGCCTCCAGGGCCGCGTCGGGGTCGCGCAAGGACAACGCCGCGGTCACCCGGGTCAGCCGGGTGCCCACGGTGAACACCTCGACGCTGCGGGGGGCACCGCGCACCAGGCGGTGCGCGAGGCGCAGGTGAGCGTCCGCATACGGCTCCATCGACCCGGACACGTCGAGCAGCAGCACCAGCTTCCGCGCCCGGGTCCGGCGGCGACGCCGGCGCAGCGGACCGGGCTCCCCCGCCCGACGCAACTGCTCGCGCAGGGTGCCGCGCGGATCGAGTTCCCCGTGCCGGTGCGGACGGCGCCGCGCGCTCCGGCGCCGGGGCGGCACGAAGCGCAGGTCCGCGAACAGCGCCTCCAACCGGCGCCGTTCGGCGGGGGCCAGGCGCGCGACGTCGCGGTGACGCAGCGTCTCGTCCGCGCTCGCCAGTGCCGCGAGCGCGGAGTCGTCACCCGGGCGGCCGTCGGTCTCCGGCTGCGCGGTGAGCGCGGCCTGCAGCACCGCCGCGGGAGGTGCTTCGGTCAACCGCTTGCGGGGCAGGTCCTCGTCGGAGAACCAGGTCTCGAACGTCCGGTCGTAGCACTCGAGGTCGTCCGGCGAGGCACACAGGGTGGAGCGGCCTGCCCAGTAGACCCGCCGCCGCTGCTCGGCCCCCGCGAGAGCCGTGGCGCGCAGGAACGCCTGGGTCCGGTCCGGCGTGACCGCCACCCCCGCCTGCCGCAGCACCCGGCTGAACGCCACGAGGGCCTCGTCGGCGTGCAGCTGCGGGTCGGCGACCATCCCGGCTCACCCGGCCAGCACGGAGTCGAGCCGGTCGCGCACCCGCTCGGCGTCCTCGCGGTACTTCAGCACCGCGCCGAGCGTGGTGCGCGCCATCTCCCCGTCCAGCTCGGCGCCACCGAGCCGCTGCAAAGCCCTTGCCCAGTCGAGGGATTCGGCGACCCCGGGTGGCTTGAGCAGGTCACCGCCCTCCCGCATCCGGTGCACCGCTCGGGCGACCTGCTCGGCGAGGCGCTCGCTGACCTCGGGGAGCCGGCTGCGGATGATCTCGACCTCGCGGGCCACGTGCGGGTGGTCGAGCCACTGGTAGAGGCAGCGCCGCTTGAGCGCGTCGTGCAGCTCGCGGGTGCGGTTGGAGGTCAGCACCACGACCGGCGGCACCTCCGCGCGCACCACGCCGTACTCCGGGATCGTGACCTGTCCGGTGGACAGCACCTCGAGCAGGAACGCCTCGAACTCGTCGTCGGCGCGGTCGATCTCGTCGACGAGCAGCACCGCGCCGCCCGCGCGCAACGCCCGCAGGATGGGCCGATCGAGCAGGTAGCGGTCGTCGAACAGGGCCCCCTCCAGCTCCTCGACGTCGACGTCCTCGTCCCGTTGCGCCGCCTCGACCGTGCGCAGGTGCAGGATCTGCCGGGGGAAGTCCCAGTCGTAGAGCGCCTGGCTGGCGTCGATCCCCTCATAGCACTGCAACCGGATCAGCGGCACGTCGAGCACCTGCGCCATCGCCTCGGCCAGCGCGGTCTTGCCGGTCCCCGGCTCCCCCTCGAGCAGCAGCGGCCGCTCCATGGCGAGCGCCAGGTAGGTGATCGTGCTCAGCCCGTCGTCGGGCAGGTATCCGGTCTCCCGCAGCCGCGCGGCGACCTCGTCCGGGGATGTGCACTCGCGCACGCCGTCGCCTCCTGTCCTGCCGGCCGTGATGCCCTCGAAGGGCCGGCCCTCATGACCGCAGGGTATGCCGTCCGCGCAAGCCGCCCACGCCCGTCCCCTGCCGTCGCCCAGTCCCCAGCCGGGCAGCAGCAGCCGTCAACGCCCGGCCGGGCGTCGAGCCACGCTGGCAAAGGTGCCCGAAATCGCCCGAATCGGGCCGGTCGCGACAGCTTCGCCAGCGCGACGCGACGCTAGGCTCCCCGCCAACACCGAACCCGTCGAAGGAGAAGTCGTGCGTCGGATCGTCCTGGCCCTCGCCCTGGCCGTCGGAGTCACCCTCACCGGATGTTCGGGGTCCAGCCCGGAGTCTCCCCGCACCGCCGCGGCGGGTGACCCGACCAGTCCCCCGTCGGCCGGGTCCAGCCCCGGCTCGAGCACGAACCCGCAGGCGGGGCAGACCGCGGAGTCCTCCACCGTCTCGACGCTGGACCGGGTGAAGCGCACCAAGCGACTCCGCATCTGCACCACCGGTGACTACCGCCCGTTCACCTACCTGGACCCGAAGACCAAGAAGTGGTCGGGCATCGACGTCAGCATGGGCCGCCATCTGGCCGAGCAGCTCGGCGCGAAGCCCACGTTCGTGCAGACGAGCTGGGACGAGCTGATCAGCGACGTGCAGAGCCGGTGCGACATCGGCATGGGCGGCATCTCGATCACCACCGAGCGAGCTCAGGAGGTCTACATCTCCGATCCCACCCTGCGCGACGGCAAGACGCCGATCACGTTGTGCTCCAACGTCTCAGACTACCGGACCCTCAAGCAGATCAACCGGCCCTCGGTCGACGTGATCACCCCGGTCGGAGGCACCAACGAGGACTTCGCCGAGGAGCAGTTCCCCCGGGCGCACGTCATCAAGTGGAAGAACAACAACACGATCTTCGACCAGATCGTCGCCGGCAAGGCGGATGTCATGGTCACCGACGCCTCGGAGACCAAGTGGGTCGCCCACACCAACCCGAAGCTGTGCGCGGTGCACCCCGACCGGCCGTTCACGTTCAGCCAGCAGGGCTACCTCGTGCACCTGGGCGACGACGTGATGCTCGAGTTCGTGAACCAGTGGCTGAACATCGCCCAGCACGACGGCACCTACGCCTCCGCGGAGCGGCCGTGGTTCGGCTGAGTCGCCGACCCGGCCGACGGGCGGTTGCCCCGCCCCGCGTTCAGTGCGGCGGCGGGGTGTCCACGTCCGCTCCCCCGGCCAGGTCGGAGCAGTCGACGACCCGGACGTCCTGGCCACGCAGGTAGGCGCGGGCGCCCTGGTCGCCGTGCGCCACCTGCAGCACACCGGCCCAGTGGTCCCGCCCCAGCAGGACCGGGTGCCCGGGGCCGGATGCGTAGCCGGCCCGGGCGAGGACGTCGGCCGAGGCCAGCGGCACCAGTCGGGCGATCACGTCGCGGCCGACGTCGGGCAGGTCGACGAGATGGACCATCGCACAGTCCACCCGGCCAGCGGCACCCGACCCGTGCGCGTGCCGGATCTGCAACGACTGCAACCCTGCTCGCAGCGATGCCCCCATCCCGTCGGCCCAGTCCGTGGCCTCGACCACCCGGACCGAGCCAGCGCCACTCCGGCTCTCGCTCTGTCGCTCGACGAGCTTCCGCACCCGGTCGGCCCGGGCACCGACGACGACGGTGACCTCCTGACACCCGCCGGCGAGCAACGCCTCGACCGCTCGCTCCACCCAGGTCTCCGCCCCGGCCGGCTCGCCCTCCGGCGCCTCGGTGCGCAGGGCCTTCGGGCCGCCGGCACGGCGGCCGGCGCCGGCCGCGAGCAGCAGGCCGGCCACCCGGCATACGGGCGGGGTCTTCGCCGGCACCGGTGTCACCGGGCGCGGTCAGTCCTGCCGGGCCCGGTCGGCGTCTTCCGGCCCGTCGAGCGAGGGGCGGAAGTCCCGGCCGAGCTGCTGCATGGCCAGCCGCGCGAAGACCTGCTGCTCGGTGACCGTGCGCTGCGCCCGGCCGCGACCGAGGAAGCTGACCGCCCAGTGCAACAGCGTGGTGATCCGGCTCTTGAAGCCGATGATGTAGACGAGGTGCACGCCCAGCCACAGCAGCCAGGCGATGAACCCGCCGAACCGCAGCTTGCCGATGTTCGCGACCGCGCTGAACCGCGAGATCGTCGCCATGCTGCCCTTGTCGAAGTACTCGAAGGGTTGCCCCGTCTCGCGGCCCTGGACACGCCGCTGGATCTGGTCCGCGGCGTGGCGAGCGCCCTGGATCGCGACCGGGGACACCCCCGGGAGGTCGTTGAGGGCCATCATGTCCCCGACCACGAACACCTCCGGGTGGCCGGGCAGGGTCAGGTCCGGCTCGACGTGGACCCGCCCGGCGCGGTCGAGCTCGGCCCCGGACTGCTCGGCCAGCTGGGCGCCGAGCGGGCTCGCGGAGACACCGGCGGCCCACACCTTGGCGACGGCGTCGATGCGCTCGCGGCTGCCGTCCTGGTGCTCGACCACCAGACCGGTGCGGTCGACGTCGACGACCTTCTCGCCCAACCGGATCTCGACGCCCATCTGCTTGAGCCGGCGGGTGGCCTTGGCGCCGAGCCGATCGCCGAACGAGCCCAACACCGCGTCCATGGCATCGAGCAGGATGACCCGCGCGCGCGTGGGATCGATGTGCCGGAAGTCGTGGCGGAGCGTCCGTTTGGACAACTCAGCAATCTGACCCGCCATCTCCACGCCGGTCGGACCGGCGCCGACGACGACGAAGGTCATCAGCCGGTCGACGTCCTCGTTGCGGCCTTCCGCGGCGGCCAGCTCGGCCAGCTCGAAGGACCCGAAGATGCGGCCTCGCAGCTCGAGCGCGTCGTCGATGCTCTTCATGCCGGGGGCGTCGTCGGCGAACTCCTCGTGGCCGAAGTAGGACTGGCCCGCGCCCGCGGCCACGATCAGGCTGTCGTAGTGGTAGGTCTGCTCGCGCTGCATGATCTGCGCGGTGACGGTCCGGTGCTCGAGGTCGATCCGCTGCACGTCGCCGAGCACGACGTCGACGTTCTTGGCCCGGCTGAGCACCTCGCGCGTGGACGGGGCGATCTCACCCTCCGAGAGGATGCCGGTCGCGACCTGGTAGAGCAGTGGCTGGAACAGGTGGTGCGTCGTGCGGGCCACCAGGGTGACGTCCACGTCCGCCTTCGCCAGCGCCTTCGCGCCGAACAGTCCGCCGAACCCGGAGCCGATCACCACCACCTTGTGGCGTCCACCGGTGCCCGTGTGCTGCGCGCTCATCGCGTCCCTCCTGCGTCGTGGTCCCACCATCATGGCGGTTCCTCCACGTGCAACGGCCGGACGGGGCCGGGCAGTCCGGCTCCCGGTGTCAGACGCGTCACGCTCGTGGCGACCGCTGGAGGTGCCGGAATCGCTAGGCTGGCCCCTGTGCACCGGGGTGCCGGTGACGCGGCCAGGGGGAACTCGTGCCACGAGTTCGCTGACAACCATCGACGAGCGAGTGAACACGCCTGTGAGCACTGCAGACCCGGACTCCGCCGGAGGCGCACCGCGCCCCGGGTTGCTGGTCCGCCTCGGCGCGCAGCGGTGGTCGATGCGCCCCGGTGAGACGCTCACCGTGGGTCGTGACCTGCGCTGCGACGTGGTCGTCGAGGACAGCCGGGTGTCCCGCCGGCACGCCGAGATCACGTATGACGGTCACACCGCCCTGCTGCGCGACCTCGGCAGTGCGAACGGCACCTGGCTCGAGGGACAGGACGTCGGGCTCGGCGCCGTGGGCCCCGGCTCGGTGGCGCGACTCGGGGACGTGCTGGACGGCCCGGAGCTGCACTTCTCCGCACTCGACCGGTCCGGCCCGGCCCGGGACGGACGGCAGCGGCGGGAAGGGCACCGGATGACGCCGGGTCCGGATCCGGGACACCCGCAGGACCCGGATCCGGCGACGCTCATCGGCCCGCCGCCGGAGCGATCCGCGGTCCGGGGAGCGGGACTGCGCCCGATGGCGGTGCCCACGCCGGCGGGCGAGCCCGGACCGGACGTGCTGACCATCGGCCGCGGCCTGGAGAACGACATCGTCGTCGACGACCTGCTCGCCTCGCGGCACCACGCCCGGATCACCCGTCAGGGCGACGGATTCGAGGTCGTCGACCTGGCCTCGCGCAACGGCACGTACGTCAACGGCGTCGCCATCGACCGCGCCCACCTCGGGGTCCACGACCTGCTCACCGTCGGGCACACGCGGTTCTTCGTCCGGGCCGGGCAGCTGGTGGCCAGCGTCGACGAGGGCGACATCACCTTCGCCGCCGCGGGGCTGCGCTACGTGCTCCCCGAGGGCAAGCAGCTGCTCGACGACGTGAGCTTCGCGCTGGAGGGGTCCGGCCTGGTCGCGGTGATCGGCCCGTCCGGGGCGGGCAAGTCGACCCTCCTCAACGCGCTCACCGGCGAGCGCCCCGCGACGGCGGGCGAGGTGCTCTACGACGGACGCGACCTCTACGACCACTACGCCGACCTGCGGCACCGGATCGGCGTCGTGCCCCAGGAGGACGTCGTCCACCGTCAGCTCACGGTCCGTCAGGCGCTGCGGTTCGCCGCGGAGCTGCGCTTCCCGGACGACCTCGACCGCCCGCTCCGCGAGCAGCGCGTCGAGGAGGTCATCGACGAGCTCGGCCTCACCCAGCACGCCTCCACCCGCATCGGGCGGCTGTCCGGCGGCCAGCGCAAGCGCACGTCGGTCGCGCTGGAGCTGCTCACCCAGCCGTCGCTGCTGTTCCTGGACGAGCCCACCTCCGGTCTCGACCCGGGCCTCGACCAGCAGGTCATGCGCACCCTGCGCGGCCTCGCCGACGGCGGCCGCACCATCGTGGTCATCACGCACAGCGTGGCCAACCTGGCGGTGTGCGACAAGGTGCTCCTGCTCGCCCCCGGCGGCAAGGTCGCCTACTTCGGTCCGCCGGACGAGCTGCTGCCCTTCTTCGGCGCCCGGGACTACGCCGACGTCTTCATCCGGGTGGCGGGTGACCCCGACCGCGCCAAGGCACGGTTCGAGCTGTCCACCGCCTTCCAGCGGCACGTCTCGGGGCCGCTCCGGCAGCGCGGCCTGCCGAGCCAGCGACCGCGTCAGCAGGAGCAGCCGACCCGGCAGCAGAGCATCCCCCGCCAGGTGTCGACCCTGGTCCGTCGGCACCTGCGGGTGCTGGTCGCCGACCGCAACTACGCGCTGTTCATGGTGGCCCTCCCCGCGGTGCTCGCGCTGCTGGCGATGGCGGTCCCGGGCCCGGACGGGTTCCAGGTGCCCGGTCCCCTGCAACCCGGGCTGCTCCCGTCCACCGAGGCCCGCCAGCTGCTGGTCGTGCTGATCATCGGCGCCGCCTTCATGGGCACCGCCCCGAGCATGCGCGAGCTGGTGGGCGAGCGCCCGATCTTCCTGCGCGAGCGCGCGGTCGGGCTGTCGCCCGTCGCCTACCTCGGGTCCAAGCTGATCGTCTTCGGCTGCGTCGGGCTGCTGCAGAGCGTGCTGCTCGTCCTGCTGCTCATCCTGCGCAAGCCACCACCGCCCGCCGCCTCCGTGCTGGGCAACGGCACACTCGAGCTGGTCCTCGCCACCGCCGCGACCGCCCTGGCGGCGGCCGCCGTGGGCCTCCTGCTCTCGGCCTACCTGCGCACCACCGAGCAGGTGATGATGGTCATGGTCATGTCGGTGATGACCCAGTTCGTCCTCTGCGGCGGGATGATCCCGGTGTCCGGTCGGGCCGTCCTCGAGCAGCTGTCCTGGCTGGCGCCGGCCCGGTGGGGGTTCGCCGCCGGCGCCTCGACGGTGGACCTGTTGACCATCCTGCCGACCGAGGACGACCCGCTGTGGCGGCACGGCCCCGGGCCGTGGCTGCTGGCGATGGGCGCGCTCACCCTGATCGGCCTCACGGCCTCGGTGATCACGCTGGCCAAGCTCCGGCGCCGCGCCCCGTCCTGAGCCCCACCCGGCGCAACTGGGAGACCGCCCCACCGACGAAGAGGGCCAGGTAGAGCAGATACCACCACCAGTCCCCCTGGACGGCCGTGCCGGCGTCACCGAGCTCGGCCCGGTCGATCTCCCCGGCGAGGAGCATCACTCCGGCCACCGCCACGGACGCTCCACCCGCGGCACTGACGAGCACCAACAGCACCATGGGCAGGTTGAAGGTGAGCGCGAGCACCCCGACCGCGACACCGACCACGACGGCCACGAGGATCACCAGCCAGGTCCAGGAGACGCCCAGGGCGGTCATCGCCGCCGCGGCGAGGGCGAAGCCGACCGACGCCAGCGAGAGCACCACGGCCACGGCGTAGTAGAGGTAGGCGCAGGCGGCGAAGACGAGGGCCAGCAACAGCGCCACCACCCAGCCGAGGGCACCCGCCAGGAGGGCCTCGTCACGCACCGACGCGACGAGCCACGCCCCGATCACGAAACCCGCGAAGGCTCCCCAGAGGGCCAGGACGTAGCGCATCGCCCAGTAGCCGCCCACGCAGAAGACCGCGCCGACGATGACGGCGACCACACCCAGCACGTTGTCGGACATCCCGCCAGCCTACGTGCCGGTCCGGTGCACCTCACCGACACACCCACCCGATTTGCTTACTTCTATTAAGCACATTTATATTCCTAAGTATGACGTTGACCGAGCGGGAGCGGGAGATCATCGCGCTGCTCCGTGCCCGGCCGATGATCACCCCCGCCGAGATCGCCGAACGCCTCGGCAGCACCAGGGCCGCGGTCAACGTGCACCTGTCCAACCTGGGCAAGAAGGGCGCCGTCCTCGGGCGCGGCTACATCGTGCGTGAGGAGCACGCGGTGGTCGTCATCGGCGGCGCCAATCTCGACGTCAAGGCGCGCAGCACCGCCACCCTGGCCCTCGGCACCAGCAACCCGGGCGTGGCGACGATGTCGCCCGGCGGGGTCGGGCGCAACATCGCGGAGGGACTCGCCCGCCTCGGCACCAGCACCTACCTGATCTGCGGCCTCGGCCGCGACGCCGCCGGCGACCAGGTCCTGGACCGCACCCGCGACGCGGGCGTCCACCTCGACCACGTGCACCGCAGCGACCGCCCGACCGGCACCTACACCGCCGTCCTCGACGCCAGCGGCGAGCTGGTCGCCGCGGTCTCCGACATGAGCGCGACCGACGACCTCGGGCCCGGCGACCTCGCGGCCGCGAGGGACCTCATCGGCAACGCCGACCTGCTGGTGCTGGACGGCAACCTGCCCGCCGACACGTTCGCCGCCGCACTCGACCTCGCCGGCGCCCACGGAGTCCGCTGCCTGCTCGACCCGGTGAGCGTGCCCAAGGCCGCTCGCCTCGCCCCCCTCCTCGGCCCGGATCGTCCCCTCTTCGCCGTCACGCCGAACCGGGACGAGCTCGAGGCGCTGAGCGGTATGCGGGCCCGCACCGACGCCGACCTGCTCACCAGCGCGCGCGCCCTGCTCGAGCGCGGCGTCCAGCACGTCTGGGTGCGGCTGGGCGCCCGCGGCAGCCTCCTGGCGAGCGCCGGCGGCCACGCGTTCCTCGAGGCCCACCCGGCCGACGTCGTGGACGTGACCGGCGCTGGTGACGCCATGCTGGCGGCGTTCGCGCACGCCATACTCGCCGGCCACGAGCCGGTGGAGGCTGCTCGGCACGGCCACGCAGCCGCGGCGCTCACCGTGGCCAGCCCGCACACCGTCCGGCCCGACCTGACCCCCCGGCTCGTCCAGGACGCGCTGGGCGATACCCCCGACCGACCCTCGCAGCCCCTCACGGAGACCTCATGACCGCCAGCCAGACGACGACCGCCCCGCACCCCTCCCTCGCCCTCAGCGCCGAGGTCCGGGAGGCGCTGCAGTCCGGGCAGCCGGTCGTGGCGCTGGAGAGCACCATCATCAGCCACGGCATGCCCTACCCGCAGAACGTCGAGATGGCCACCACGGTCGAGCAGATCATCCGCGACGGCGGGGCCGTCCCGGCCACCATCGCGGTCCTCGGCGGCGTGCCGCGCATCGGGCTCGAGCGCGACGACCTCGAGCTGCTCGCGACCGCCGACGACGTGGCGAAGGTCAGCGTGCGCGACCTGCCCTACGTCGTGGCCCAGGGGGCGCACGGCGCCACCACGGTCGCGTCGACGATGCGGCTGGCCGCGCTCGCCGGCATCCGCGTCTTCGTCACCGGTGGCCTCGGCGGCGTGCACCGCGGCGCGACGCAGTCCTTCGACGAGAGCGCCGACCTGACCGAGCTCGCGAACACCGACGTCGCGGTGGTCAGTGCCGGGGTCAAGAGCATCCTCGACATCGGGCTCACCCTCGAGCGGCTGGAGACCTTCGGCGTGCCCGTGATCGCCTACGGCAGCGACGAGTTCCCCGCGTTCTACACGCGCACCAGCGGATTCGCGGCGCCGATGCGGGTCGACAGCCCGGAGGAGGTCGCGGCGGTGATGCGGGCCAAGTGGGACCTGGGCATCACCGGTGGCCTCGCGATCGCCAACCCGATCGCGGCGGAGGACGAGGTGCCCAGCGAGCGGATCGACGCGGTGATCGCGCAGGCCCTCGCCGAGTTGGACGAGCAGCGCATCCACGGCAAGGACGCCACCCCGTTCCTGCTCGGCCGGATCGTCGAGCTGACCGACGGGGACAGCCTGCGCGCCAACATCGCCCTGGTCGAGCAGAACGCCGCCCTGGGCGCGCGGATCGCCACGGCCTACGCCGCCGGCTGAGCCTCGCCGCAGGCTCCCGATGGCTAGCGTGGACGGTATGACGCGTGGACCCCTCGACCTGCTGATCCTCTACGTGCCCGCGGACGACACGGACACCGTGCTCGCCGCGCTGTTCGCCGCGGGCGCCGGCCGCCTGGGCGACTACGCCGAGTGCGCCTTCGTGGCGCCGGGCACCGGCCAGTTCCGACCCCTCGCGGGCGCGGACCCGGCCCTCGGCAGCGTCGGCGACCTCGAGCACGTGCCGGAGAACCGGGTCGAGCTGGCCGTCCCGCGCGCGGCGCGGACCGAGGTGCTGGACGCGCTGCGGCGCGCCCACCCCTACGAGGAGCCGGCCTTCCACCTCGTGGAGACCGTCACCGGGTGACCCGCCGAGCACCCCGCTGACGTGACCCGGAAGGACCTGACCGTCGAGCCCAAGCAGCTGCTCGATCCTGAGGTCTTGGTCGACGATCATCCCTTCGCTTCGTGGTCAGCTCGGTAGCGGGAAGTTGCCGTGAATGATCCCCGTCGGGTCGTACTCGGCCTTGAGCCGGCGAAGCCGCTGCAACGACGCCTCGGGCAGGGCGTCGGACAGCCGTTCTGCAGGGTTGAGGAACGAGATTGGTTTACGGCCGCTCACGGGGAGGGCGGTGGTGAGCTCGGCTTGCCGGACGCTGATCGCTTCCGCGGTGTCGGGCGTGGCGGGCACTCCGAACAGGTAGATCGCGTACGGCTCGGTGAGTGGCCCGTGCGGGCTGTCGCTCGGCTGCGCCAGCGCGCCTGCGAGGTGGCGAAGTTGCACGGTCATCAACGGGGCAATCGGCTCCTTCAGCAACGTGTCGAGCGCTGCATCGTCCAATGCGGTCAGGAGTTCGGCGCGTGACTTTCCCGGGCCGGGATCGGTGGGCTCCGCGGTGATCCGTCCGAGGTCGGCCACGCTCATCACGGCGCGGGTGTCGGCCACGGGCGCCGGGAGCGTGTCCGTTGCGACCATGAGGCGGCGGGCGGTGTGCTCCGCGCCGAGGAAGGTGGAGTCGATCGCGATCATCGGCTCGCTGCCCGGGAACTGCAACAGTTCGAGCCACAGCGTCAGCGCGTCGGGGGCGATCTCGGTCATGGAGCGGTAGACCTCTGCGACCTCGCGGGCATGGGTGGCGGGCCAGAGCTGCCGCCCGCCGAAGACGGTGGGCGCCGGGCGCAGTCGCACCTCCAGTGCGGTGACGACGGCGAGTTCCCCGCCCCCGCCCCGCAGCCCCCACAGCAGCTCGTCGGCGCCCTCGATGCGCCGCGGGGTGCCGTCCGCGAGGACGACCTCGGCGGCGTGGATGCTGTCGGCGACCCAGCCGAAGGCCCGGCCGAACCAGCTCAGCCCGCCCCCGAGTGCCACTCCCGTGACGGTCACCACGGGAGAGCTGCCCGGCAGTGCGGTCAGGCCGTGCTCGGCCGCGGCGCGTTGCAGTTCGCCGGAACGTACCCCGGCACCGATGCGCGCCGTCATCGCGGTGGGGTCGATGCTGACGGAGTCCAAGCGTGTCGTCCGAAGCAGGATCGCACCCTGTGCGCGTCCGGTCGCGCCGTGGCCGCTGGGCTGCGTCGTCACGGGCAGGCGGTGCGTCGACGCGAAGCGCAGCAGGTCGGCCACGTCGTCGGCATCAGCGGCCTCGACCACCGCGGATGGCGATTGCTCGACCGCGAGGTTCCACGGGCGGCGCACCTGATCGAACTCGGCATCGCCAGGGAGCCAGACCCGCCCGCGCAGGACGGAACGGAGCTGGGCGAGCGTGGTCCGAGGGAGAATGGTCACAGGGGACTCCTTCACATCATCTGGTGTCGGGAAGAGTTCGACCGGAACGGCCGTTCACCCAGGAGTCGAACGGCCGGCACAAAACGTGACGAGCTGAGGCGCAGGAGGAGGAACGGTGGCCCCACGACACCCTGCACCGGCGTTGGATTCGACACCGGCGCTGGAGGAGTTGGCGGGCCTGTTCGCCGCCCATCGGAGCAAGCTCTACGCCATCGCGCACCGCACGCTGGGCTCCCCGTGGAGTGCTGACGACGCGGTACAGGAGGTGTGGCTGCGGTTGCAGCGTGCCGATCGTGCGGCGATCAACAACCTCGAAGCCTGGCTCACCACGGTCGTCTCACGGGTGTGCATCGACATGATCCGTCAGCAGGTCAGCAGGCGCGAGGATCTGGATCGCGACTCGACCGTGGAAGCCGAGGCCGCCGGGTCCCCGGCTGGTGCCGATCCGGCGGAGGCCGTGATGCGCTCCGACGACCTGGCCCTGGCCATGCAGGTCGTGCTCGACAGCCTCGGCCCGCTGGAACGTCTCGCCCTCGTGCTCCATGACGTCTTCGCGCTCTCCTACAACGACATTGCCGCCATCGTCGAACGCACGCCCGCCGCCGCACGGCAGCTCGCCTCCCGGGCACGTGCTCGCCTTCGGACGGTCGATGCGGGCGCGGTCCGCCAACGTCACGAGACCGCGATCGTCGCCTTCCTCGACGCGGCGCGCCAGGGAGACTTCGGGCAGCTCCTCCAACTCCTCGACCCCGACATCGAGTTGCGCAGCGACACCTCCGCCGTCGAACTCGCGACCGCAGGAGCCGACCACGGCGCGCCGCTCCTGGCCGAGCACCTTCATGGGGCGGACGCGGTGGCCCGGGTGTTCGCGGGCCGTGCCGAGCTGACTCGCCTGGTGCTCCTCGACGGAATCCCCGCGGCCGCCTACGTCACGGACGACACGATGCACGCGGTCTACCTCATCGCCTTCGACACCGACCGGATCAGCAGACTCGACGTGCTCGCCGACGCTGGACACCTCGCCGCGGTCTAGCACGACTCGCCAACCTGCGCCGGTCGCATCGGACTCAGCGCCCGGTCGGCGGCTTCGCGTGCGACC
>CAYRLV010000033.1:0-18204 GCA_964425155.1 uncultured Ornithinicoccus sp.
CGGCGCGGTCCACCATGTCCGTGTAGGAGAGCTGCTGCATCTCCTTGATGTCCGCTCCGGCGGCGAACACCTTCTCGCCCCCGTAGACCACGACCGCCGCCACGTCCGACCGGTCGGACGCCTCGGTGGCGGCGGCCCGGATGCCTTCCTGGATCTCGCGGTCCAGCGGGTTCATGGGCGGCTTGTCGAGCCGGATGGTGCCGACGCCGCCCTCGACCTCGAAGTGGACGAACTCGCTCACGCCGGCGAGCCCGGTTCGCCGCCTCCCGGCTGGCCGCCGGGCTGCCCTCCGTCCGGCGGGGTGATGGTGCCGTCGCCCAGGATCGCCTGGTGCCACATCTGCACACCGGACAGGATCAGCTGGCTGGTCACCTCGAGCATCGCCTTGATGTCGGTCTCGGGGCGCACCACGTGCTCACCCGTCATGACCAGGGTGCCGGAGGCGATACCGGCCTTGATGATGTTGAGCCCGAGGGTCAGGTCGTTGCAGGTCTGCAGCTGGGTCAGCAGGTCCTGGGGGACGTCCTCACCGATCTGCCACTGACCGAAGACCCGCATGATGTCGAAGTCGCCCTCCATGCACCGCACGAAGAGCTGCTGGCCCTGGACCTTGAACGCGACGTCGCCGTCCTCGTCGATGTCGGGGCGGTAGCCCTCGTCCTGGAGTGCGTCGAGGACGCGGCCGCGCAGCGGACGCTCGTCGCCGGGCGGGGGGAAGTTGGGCAGGGAGCTCGGATCAGTCATGGGCTAACGGTAACCACTGCCTAGGCTGACCACCATGCAGGCCCCGCCCCCATCGCCCGACCTGCCCCCCGTGTGGGGCGCCACGCTCACGTCGCAGGGAGCCGACTTCGCCGTCCACGCCCCCGAGGCCGAGTCGGTGCAGCTGTGCCTGTTCGACCAAGCCGGCCGCGAGCAGCGGCTCACCCTGACCGAACAGGCGCACGGGACGTGGTTCGGCAGCGTGCCCGGCGTGCGCGCCGGGCAGCGCTACGGCTACCGCGTGCACGGGCCCTGGGAACCCGGGCAGGGGCTCCGGCACAACCCGCACAAGCTGCTGCTCGACCCCTACGCCCGCGCGGTCGACGGGGAGGTCACCTGGCGGCCGGAGGTGTTCGGGCACGTGGTCGACGAGGCGTTCCGTGGCACAGGTGAGGAGCGTGACGGCCGGGACAGCGCGCCATACGTCCCTCGCGGCGTGGTGCTCGACGACGGGTTCGACTGGGGCGACGACTCCTCCCCGTTCGTCCCGTGGGACCGCACGGTCATCTACGAGGCGCACGTCCGCAACCTCACCACGCGGCACCCCGGGGTCCCGGAACACCTGCGCGGCACCTTCGCCGGTATGGCGCACCCCGCCGTGCTCGAGCACCTCACCTCGCTGGGGGTCACGGCGGTGGAACTGCTGCCCGTGCACGCCTTCACCCACGAGCCGGCCCTGGTGCAGCGGGGGCTGACCAACCACTGGGGCTACAACACGCTGGGCTTCTTCGCCCCGCACGCCCCGTATGCCGCGGCCCGTGACCCCCAGGGGGTGGTCGACGAGTTCAAGGGCATGGTCAAGCTGATGCACGCCGCGGGCCTGGAGGTGCTGCTCGACGTCGTCTACAACCACACCGCCGAGCAGGCCGGGCACGAGGGCGCCACCCTGTCGTGGCGCGGGTTCGGAGGCCGCGGCTACTACCGGCTGGACGACCGGGGCCGCGACGTGGACGTCACCGGCTGCGGCAACACCATGGACCTGCGGGACGTCGCGACCTGCCGGATGGTGCTCGACTCGCTGCGCTACTGGGCCGGGGAGATGCGGGTCGACGGGTTCCGCTTCGACCTGGCGCCGGCCCTCGCCCGCGGACGGGACGACGCGTTCGACCCCGACCACCCGTTCCTCGTGGCGCTGCGGACCGACCCGTTGTTGTCGCGGGTGAAGCTGATCGCGGAGCCCTGGGACGTCGGGCTGCACGGCTGGCGCACGGGGCAGTTCCCACCGCCGTTCGCGGAGTGGAACGACCGGTGCCGGGACGGCCTGCGCGGCTTCTGGCTGGTCGACGTGGCCGCCGACGCCGAGGGGCGGCCCGGTCACGGCGTGCGCCCCCTCGCCACGCGCCTCGCCGGGTCCAACGACCTGTTCGGGCCGCACGACCGCGGGCCCCTCGCCTCGGTCAACTTCGTGACGGCGCACGACGGCTTCACCCTCGCCGACACGGTGGCCTACGAGCGCAAGCACAACGAGGCCAACGGCCAAGACAACCAGGACGGCAGCGACGGCAACCACACCTGGAACCACGGGACCGAGGGACCCACCGACGACGAGGCCATCACCACGGCCCGGCGCCGGTCGGTGCGCAACCTGCTCGCCACCTGCCTGCTGGCCACCGGCGTGCCGATGCTCAGCTCGGGGGCGGAGATCGGCCGGACCCAACGGGGCAACAACAACGCCTATTGCCAGGACAACGAGATCTCCTGGCTCGACTGGGAACTCGCCGACTGGCAACGCGACCTGCTGGAGACCGCGCGGTTCCTCACCGGCCTGCGCCGCGACCACGCGGTGTTCCGGCAGCGCGCCTTCTTCACCGGTCAGGCGGTGCGCGCCGACGGCACGGCCTTCGACCACTGGTACGCCGCGGACGGCGCCCCGATGCACGACGGGTTCTGGGACGACCCGCACTGCCGCACCCTCACCCTCTTCCTCGAGGGATCCCGGTCCGGTTCGGACAGTGTCCTGCTGGTCTGCCACGGCGGGCACGCCGAGACGGAGGTGCGCCTGCCCACGCTCACCGGCGTGACCTCATACCGGCTGTGGTGGGACAGCGCCTGGGAGCGACCGGGCGCCGCTGACGAGGAAGGCGTGCCCGCGCTGCCGCCGGGATCGGTGGTGCCGGTGTCGGGGGCGAGCCTGCATCTCTACCGTGCCGAGTTCCCCAGCCAGCCCTGACCTTTCGGCTTTCCACGAGTCAGGGCCGGGCCGCTCGACCCGGCAGCGTCAGTCGTCGAGGTCCGCGCGCCGACCACGACTGCGTCGTAGCCGACGGGCGCGGGCGACGTCGTCCTCCTCCTTGGCCTCGGCCTTGCGGATGCTGCGGGTGTCACGCAGCGGCAGCTGGACCGTCCGCTCGGCCGCGATCCCGGCCTGGAGCTGGCGACCCCGCTCGAGCTCCACGTTGAGCTCGGCGCCGAACAACAACGCCAGGTTGGTGATCCACAGCCACAGCAGGAAGACGATCACGCCGGCGAGCGAACCGTAGGTCTTGTTGTAGCTGGAGAAGTTGCCGACGTAGAAGCCGAACGCGACCGAAGCCGCCACCCAGACGAGGATGGCGACCAGGGCACCCGTGCTGATCCACCTGAACGTCGGCTGCTGCACGTTGGGCGTGGCGTAGTAGAGCAGCGCGACGATCACCACCACGACGAGCACCATCACCGGCCACTTCGCGATTCCCCACACCTGGACCGCGGTGGAGCCGACCCCGACGGCCTCCCCGATCGCCTGGGCCACCGACCCGCTGACGACCAGTCCGACCAGCACCAGCGCCGCCAGGAGCACCGTGAGCGCCGTGATGAGCAGCATCACCGGCCGCAGCTTCCAGATCGGTCGCCCCTCCCCGATCCCGTAGATCCGGTTCATCGCCCGGCCGAAGGAACCGACGTAGCCCGAGGCGGTCCACAGAGCCGCTGCGAGCCCGAGGACCAGGGCCAGGCCCGCTCCGGGTGTCTGGCTCAGCTGCGTGATCGTCTTCTCCAGGGTGGGAGACGACACGCCGAGGTTCTCGAGGATGCCGGTCAGGGTTCGGACCGTCTTGCGTCCCTGGCCGAAGACCCCCACCAACGACATCACCGCGATCAGCGCCGGAAAGATCGACAGCACCCCGTAGTAGGTGAGGGCTGCCGCGAGGTCGGTGCACTGGTCCTGCGAGAACTCCCGCACCGTGCGACGCAGGAGCGAGGTCCAGGAGGGTTTCGTGAGGTCGGTGGGCGAGTCGGGCTTGGCCGTGCCGCCCGGGAGGTCGGCATCGGTGAGCCGCAGTGACCGGTTCGTCGCCGTCGCGCCCGGGCCCTGCGTTGCGGCCGAGTCGCCCGCGTCGTGGTCGCGTCGTCGCGTCGTCGACCGCCCCAGGAGTCGGGCCCGGATCCGACGCCCGCCCCCAGCACCCTCCCCGCCCTTGCCCCTCATGTCGCCCTCCGTTCCGTCGGTGCCGGCCTCTCGTCGCCGCGGTCCGGCGACGACCGACCAACGTCGCTTCCCCCGAGGGGTTTCCGTGGTGACCCCTGCTTCACGGGCGTGAGCCTTACACCGTAAGTCACCCGCGTCAAGCGGCACGCCGCGGGGCGGGCCCTAGGATGAGGACGGCCAACCAAGGAGGCGCACGTGCCCAGCGGGCGGGACGACGGGACGGACGGGCGCAACGGGGAGTCAGGCGTCCTCGCCGCGGGGGCCGCGGAGCCGGATCGCTCACCGTCCCCGGGCCGTCAGCCGCTGGACCGCGACCTCATCGTGGAGACGGCGGTCGCGTTCATCGACGAGCACGGACTGCCCCACCTGTCCATGCGTCGGCTCGGGGCCGTCCTCGGCGTCGAGGCCATGTCGCTGTACCGCTACGTGCCCGGCCGGGAAGCCCTCCTGGACGCCGCCGTGGACCTGATCATGGACCAGATGCGTCGGGACGAGGAGGTCCTGGAGCGGCCCGAGAACGGCTGGCAGGACTACCTCCAGCGCCTGGCGCACGGCGTCCGGCGGGTGGCACTCGCCCACCCGAAGGTGTTTCCGCTCGTGGCCTCCCGCCCGCCCGAGGCTCCCTGGCTGCGACCCCCGCTGCGCAGCCTGCACTGGGTGGAGGCGTTCCTGGACGGGCTCCGCGGCGAGGGCTTCGACGACGCGGCCGTGGTGGCCGCCTACCGCGCCTTCACCAGCTTCCTGCTGGGCCACCTCCTGCTGGAGGTCACGGCCCACGGTGGGGACATCGGACCGCTCGACCTCATCGACGACCACCAGGACCTCGGCAAGTCGCTCGCGCCCTACCCGACCGTGGCCGAGCTCGGCCACGCCCTGGCGCAGGACCACTCGCTCGCCGAGTTCGAGGAGGCGCTCGAGCAGCTGCTCGACCGGATCGCCCTGATGCGGACCGGATCCTGACCGGGCGGAAACCGGGTTGCGCCGGGCGGGCCCCAACCGCTTCATTGAAGCCATGAGCGATGTGCGCGTGGTTCCCGCCGACGACGACCGGCGCTTTCTCGACACCGACGAGCTGGTGTGGTTCGCCGAGCCGTCACGTGACGCGCCCGCGACGACGCTGTCGGGGCTGCGCGAGGACCAGCGGTTCGGAGCGGAGGTGGCCGGCGGCGATCCCGCCTACTATGCGGGCGTCTACGGCGTCTATCCCCTGACACTGACCGTCCCCGGTCCGCGCGAGACCCTGCGGCAGCTACCGGTCAGCGGCCTGACCTTCGTCGGTGTCCACCCCGATGAACGGCGGCGCGGCGTGCTCACGGCGATGCTGCGCGACCACTTCGGCCGGGTCCGCGACGGGGACTCCTCCGGCCTGTCGGTGCTGCACGCCAGCGAGCCGGCGATCTACGGCCGGCACGGCTACGGGGTCGCCTCCGTGGAGACCCGAGTGACCCTGGGCCGGGGCGCGACGCTCACGGCGCCCTGGCTCGAGGAGGACGTGTCCGGGCTGGTCACCCGCCTGGCGACGGCCGGCGCGCCCGGCGTCGCCGAGCGCATGCTGGCCGCCGCACGGCACGCGGGCGCGGGGACGCTCGGCT
The DNA here is from genome assembly GCA_964425155.1 of uncultured Ornithinicoccus sp. Lineage (GTDB taxonomy): Bacteria > Actinomycetota > Actinomycetes > Actinomycetales > Dermatophilaceae > Segeticoccus. The sequence goes on from CAYRLV010000033.1 coordinate 5,761, forward strand.
CCGTGGTGCGGGAGCTCGAGACCTACGCGATGTTCGGCCGGGACACGGCACAGACGCTGCGCGACAAGGAGCCCCAGCGCATCCTGTTCGCGACGCGTGACGGCGCCGACGTCGGCTATGCGTGGTTCCGTCGCAAGCAGAAGTGGGAGGACGGTCGCCCGGACGGCACCGCCGAGGTCGGCGAGCTGGTCGGCGACCCCGCGGCCCAGCTCGCGTTGCTGCGGCGACTGGTCGACCTCGACCTCATCTCGACGGTCGTGCTGAACGGTCGTGGTGTCGACGACCCCGTCTTTGCCTGGGCGGGTGGGGACCGCCCCATCCACGGCCCCACCTGGGACAGCCTCTGGGTCCGGCTCGTCGAGCTGCCGCTCGCCCTCGAGCGGCGAGGGTATGCGGCCCCGGCGGACCTCGTGCTCGACGTCGAGGACGCCGCCTGCGCGTGGAACCAGGGCAGGTGGCGGTTCCGCGTCGACGAGGACGGTTTCGGGCACCTCTCCCGCACCGACCGAGCGGCCGACCTGGCCCTCACCACGCAACTGCTCGCCACCGCCTACCTCGGCTCGCGCAGTCTCGAGTCCGCCCGGGTCGCCGGGCTGCTCGACGAGCGCCGGTCCGGGGCGACCCGGGAGCTCGACGCGGCGATGCGGATGCCGGTGCCCGCGGCCGGGGCGGTCGGTTTCTGACCCGCTCGTCACCCCGTCGGGGCGCGCCCGGCGTGGTGCTCGGCGATCAGCCGCCGGAACCAGTGGTAGCTGCTCTTGGGCGTGCGCACCTGGGTGTCGAAGTCGACGTGGACCAGGCCGAACCGCATCCGGTATCCCTCGGCCCACTCGAAGTTGTCGAGCAGTGACCAGCAGTAGTAGCTGCGCACGTCGACCCCCTCCGCGACGGCTTGCGCGACTGCCCCGAGGTGCTCGTCGAGGTAGCGGACTCGGGCCGGGTCGTCCACGGTGCCGTCGGCCGCAACGGTGTCCAGGCCGGCGGTGCCGTTCTCGGTGATGTGGATCGGCGGCAGGCTCGGATAGGAGTCCTTCAGCCAGATGAGCAGCCGACGCAGCCCGTCCGCCTCCACCGGCCAGTCCATCACCGTCGTGGGCAGCGCGGGGTCGTCCACCACCTCATAGGCCAGGTCGTCCGCGGTGCGGCGGGCCGGGTCGGCCTCGCGGTGCGGCGCGTCGCGCACCCGCAGCGGGAAGTAGTAGTTGACACCGAGGAAGTCGACCGGTGCGCCGATCAGCTCCAGGTCCCCGTCCCGCACGAAGGACAGGTCGCTGACACCGTCGTAGGCGGACCGCGCGAGGTCGGGGTAACGGCCCGCCAGCACGGGATCTGTGAACAGCAGGTTGGAGCCCAGCAGCGCGCGATCGGCTGCCGCCCGGTCCTCGGCGCTCTCACTGACCGGCGTCACCGGCTCCAGATTGAGGGTGATCCCGATCTCCTGCCCGGGCCGGCCGGTCGACCGCAACTGCCGCAGCACCAGGCCGTGGCCCAGGAGCAGGTGGTGGGCGGCCGCCAGCGCCCCGTCGCCCTCGTGTGCCCCGGGTGCGTGTCGGCCCTGGCCGTACCCGACGAGGGACGAGCAGTACGGCTCGTTCAGGGTGATCCACCGGTCCACCCGGTCCCCGAGGTGGTCGGTGACCAGAGCGGCGAACTCGGCGAACCGCTCGGCCGTGTCGCGCACCCGCCAGCCACCACCGTCCTCGAGCGTCTGCGGCAGGTCCCAGTGGTAGAGCGTCACCGCTGGTGAGACGCCCCGCTCGAGCAGCTCATCGGTCAGCCGGTCGTAGAACGCGAGCCCCTCGGGGTTCGCCGGGCCCTTGCCGTCCGGTTGGATCCTCGGCCAGGCCACCGAGAAGCGATAGCTGTCCACTCCCAACCCCGCGGTGAGCGCCACGTCCTCCCGGTAGCGGTGGTAGTGGTCGCACGCGACATCGCCGGTGTCGCCGCCGACGATCGCTCCGGCGGTGTGGCTGAAGGTGTCCCAGATGGACGGGGTCCGGCCGCCCTCGCCGACGGCCCCCTCGATCTGGTAGGCGGCGGTGGCCACGCCGAACTCGAAGCCGGACGGCAGGCTGCTCGCGGTGATGCTGGTCATGGTGTCTTCCTCACGGGCTGGTGGTGGGTGGTGTCCGGCCGGGCCGTCACGGCGCCGGGTCCTGCTCCAGCGCCAGCACCCGCACGCCGTATGGCGGGAGCGTCACCTCGTGCACGGGGTCGGCGCGGTCCAGCTCGTGCAGGTGATGGCCAGCCGCGACCGTCGGACCGACGGTGAGCGAGGCCTCCGATTCGCTGACGCACCAGGCGAACCGGCGCCCGCTCTCGTCGACAAGTCCGTCGACGAGAACGTCCGGCCGGTCCACGGTGACCGGCCAGTCGCAGCCGGCGGCCACGGCCACAGCGCGGTAGAGACGCCAGGTGTCCTCCGGGTTCACCCGGGCCGAGTGGGCTGCGAGGTATTCGAGCGGGTAGGTGCACAGCAGCACCTGACCGGCGCCGACCGCCTTGCGTGTCAGCGCGATCCGTCCGTGCGCATCCCGCGCAACCACCTCGGCATCGACGGCCTCGACGGGAAGGAAGGCCCGGCCGTGCGGCCCGCCCGCGGCGCGAAAGGACAGCGTCTCGCCGCCGACGAGGTCGCCGAGTGGCTGCTCGAGGGTGAGCACCACGGTGTCGTCCTCGATCGGGTCGTTGAGCCCGTAGGTGAGCAGGGACCGGACCCCGAAGAGCGGTTCCAGCGGCGGCCACCAGGGGCCACGCTGGAACGCGCTGTCCCCCGTGCCGTAGGAGACGTAGACCGTCGCTCCGGCAGCGGCCAGTTCCCCGAGTCGCTGCCAGGTCGGTGCGGTCAGGGCCTTGCAGGACGGGACGAGGTAGAGAGCGTGCCCGGGCCGCAGACCGTCCTTCTCGCGCAGGAAGGCGGGTCGCAGGTCGGCCTCGCGAGCGGCCACGTGTGCCTGCTCGGTGGCGGCGAACACGTGCCTGCGCTCCTGTTCCTCCAACGTGAACGGGTCACCCGTCTCGAGGTAGGCGGGCACCACCAGCCCGGTCCGGGTCGGCCAGCGCGTGCACCGGGTGACCTCCACCTCGTCGAGCACCTCACGAAAGGCCTGCAGCTCGTGCAGCGCCGGTTTCGGCGTCCCCGTGTGGTCGGTGACCCCGAAGTGCAGCTCGAAGGGGTGGTGACGATAGGGATCCTGGTGCCCGAGGTGGTCGTAGTCGCTGTTGTTCCACGCGATCCACCCGGTCGCGCCACCGAGCAGCGACAGGTGCAGGACCTGTCGGTAGTAGTGCGCGGCGTGCTCCTCGGAGGCGAAGTCGGAGCTCAGCCCGAACTCCTCCAGCACCACCGGTCGCCCCGCCACCGCACACAACTCAGCGATCAGCGCCGCCTTGAGGTGCAACCGCACGACGTCGTCCTCCATCGGGTAGACGTGCGGCCCGACGAAGTCCGTGATGGCACCGAGGTCGCGCACCGAGAAGCCGTTGTCGCGGCCCGTGACCTCGATGCCCCAGGCCCCGTCGCCGATCGATACCGGTTGGCGGCCGCCACCGGCGCGGATCGCCTGCACCATCAACTCGGCCCAGCTGGACACCGCCTCGGTGTCCGTCGACCCCCCGTAGATCGGCATCTCGTTGGAGACGAGCCAGCCGGCCACGGCCGGGTGCTGCGCGAACCGCGCGGTGAGCTCCCGCGCATACCAGGCCTGTCGGGCGACCAGCCAGGTGTCGCGGTAGAGGTCCCGCCCCTGCCGCCAGACCGGGTCCCAGTTCTCCCCGGACATGTGCCCGACGATGAAGGTCGGGACGGTCCGCATCCCGACCTGGGTGTGCGCGTCGAGGAAGTCGGCGAAGCGCTCGCACAGTTCCTCGTCGAGCCGGTGCGGCTCGGGGTGGAAGTCCGGCCAGTAGAAGAACGACCGGGTCAGGTCCAGGCGGTGGTCGTGCAGGACCCGCAACTCGTCGCGCACGACCGCCCCGTCGTAGTGCCGCCACATCAGCGGCCCACCGGTCCGCGACCAGAAGTTGACGCCGAGCCAGCCCACGGCGTGCCCGTCGACGTGGAGGTGCGGGCTGGGTCGCGGCTGGTCCCGGACGGCGGGCTCGTCGGAGGCCACTACTTGACCGCCCCGGAGGTGAGGCCGGCAACGAGGTACTTCTGCAGCAGCAGGAAGCCGACCACGACCGGGATGCTCACGACGAGAGACGCGGCCATGACCTGGTTCCAGTAGACGTTGATCTGGGTCGAGTAGGACTGCAGCCCGATGGACAGGGTCTTGGTCGTGTCGTTCGTCATCTGCGAGGCGAACAGGATCTCGCCCCAGGAGGTCATGAACGAGTAGACCGCCACGGCGATGACGCCCGGCCTGGCAGCGGGCAGCACGACTCGGAAGAGCGCGCCCATGGCGGTCGTCCCGTCGACCCGGGCCGCCTCGTCGAGGTCACGCGGGATGCCGTCGAGGTAGCTCGCCAGCATCCAGATCGAGAAGGGCAGCGAGAAGGTGAGGTAGGTGATGGTCAGCCCCACACGGGTCTGGTAGAGCAGGGTGAAGCCGAGGGTCTTGTCGATGTTGACGAAGATGAGGAACAGCGGCAGGAGGAACAGGATGCCGGGGAACATCTGGGTGGACAGCACCGTCCCGGTGAAGACGCGGCGACCACCGAACCGGTAGCGCGACACGGCATACGCTGCGAAGACGGCGATGATGACCGACAGGATCGTCGAGATCCCACAAACGAGAAGGCTGTTGACGAAGTAGCGCGCGAGCGGGACGGTGCTCCAGATGTCGATGAACGGACGCAGCGTCAGGTGCGTCGGCCACCAGTGGAAGTCGCCGCGCACGTCGCTCAGCGGTTTGAGCGCCGAGGTGATCATCACGTAGAGCGGCACCAGGGTGAACAGCCCGAGGAAGACGATGGTGACCCACCGGAACACCTTGAACGACCGTTGCTCATGCACGACGGGACCTCCGACCGGTGAGCAGCAGGTAGAGGCCGGTCACCACCAGCAGCAGAAGCAGCAGCAGGACTGACATCGCGGCGCCCAACCCGAAGTTCCAGTTGACGAACGAGTTGCTGAAGATGTGGATCGAGATCAGGTCCGCCGTGTGCGGGGGCGTGGGTCCGAACAGCACGAAGGGCGTGTTGAAGTCGTTGAAGGTCCACAGGAACAGCATCAGCACCAGGACGACGTTGACCGGCCGCAGCGCACCCAGCGTGATGTAGCGGACCTGCTGCCACGTCCCGGCCCCGTCGACGGCGGCGGCCTGGTAGAGCTCCTCGGGGATGTTCTGCATGCCCGCCATGAGCATCAGGAACGCGAACGTCCAGGCGCGCCAGATGTTCACGACCGCGGTCGACGTGAACGCGTTGTTGCCGATGAGCCAGAAGGTGGGCGTGTCGATGACGTGCAGCTCGTTCATGAGCACGTGGTTGATCAGCCCGTTGTCCCGCTGGAGCATGAAGCTCCAGGTGATGACGCCCGCGTAGATGGGCAGCGCGTAGGGGACCAGGAAGAGCGTCCGCAGCGTGCCCTGGCCGTGGAACCGGCGTTGCAGGGCCAAGGCACCCGCCATACCGAACACCCAGGCGACGCCGACGACGATCACCGTGTAGAGACAGGTGATGAGGAACGAGTGCAGCAGGCTCTGGCCGATCGAGCTGGAGAAGTCGATCGCAACCGCGTAGTTTCCGAACCCGACGAACGGTGCGGCGGACCAGTTGGCGATGAAGAACTGCGTCAGCTCGACGAAGCTCATCCACACCCCGACCAGCATCGGGATGATGTGGATGACCAGCTCCATCACCACCGCCGGCAGGACCAGCAGGTAGGGCGTGACGCGTCCCCAGGAGAGGGTTCGGCGTCGCGCCCGCCTGCCGGTCGAACCGGACCGTTGTGGCGTCGGGGTGTGCGTGGTGACCGTCATCGGTGTGCGGACAGGTCAGCCCGCGGTCGCCATCTTGTCCTGCGCCTGCTGCAGCGCGGCCTTGATGTCGGCGTCGGTCACCGTCTTTCCGGTGGCCGCCTGCGCGAGCAGGCCGTTGACCGCGTTGCCGACGTTGGTCTCGAACGCGGACTCGGCCGCCACCAGCGGCAGCGGCTCGGACTTGGTGGCGAGGACATCGGCGAAGACCTTGGCCTCGGACTTCTTGCTGGTGAAGTTGACCTTGCCGTTCTTGACGACCGGCAGCGCCGTGTAGGGCTTGTCGAGGATCGCCTGCTCCTCCGGGCTGGTCATGAACTTCACGAACTTGAGTGCGGCGTCCTTGTTGTCGGTGTTCTTGAAGATGGACAGGTTGATGCCGGCCACGAAGCTCGCGACGTCCTTGCCACCCGGCGGCAGGGGGCTGGGCGCGGGGATCGGGACGACGCCGTACTCGCTCGGCTTCATCCCGCCGTTGGCCTGCAGCACGTTGTCGGCGTTGTTCTGGCTCATCAGCATCGCGGCCTTGCCCTTGGCGAAGTCCGTGGGAGCCTCGGGGCCGTTCTTGTACTGCACGCTGCTGGGGTTGACGACCTTCTGGCTCATCAGGTCGACGTACTGCTTCACGCCGGCGACCATCCCGGGCGTGGTGAACGTCGGCTTGCCGTTCTCGTCGAACGGCTGCCCGCCGTTCTGCCGCCCGAAGATGAAGGCGAAGTGCACGCTCTCGGTGTAGCTGCCGCCCTCCATCGCCATGCCGTAGACGCCCTTGCTCGGGTTGGTCAGCTTCTTGGCGTCGGTCATCAGCTCCTGCCACGTCGTGGGGGGCTGCAGGCCGGCGTCGGCGAACATCTTCTTGTTGTAGTAGAGCCCGTAGACCAGGCCGTAGAGCGGGACGCTGGTCGGGTCCTTGCCCGGCGCGCCGCTGGTGGCGAAGGAGGACTCGACGAACTTGTCCTTGCCACCGATGGCGTCGAGCGCGGCCTTGTCGAAGGGCATGAAGGCCCCGGTGGCCTGGAGCGAGGCCGCCCAGGTGTTGCCGATGTTGATGACGTCCGGGCCCTGCCCGGACGTGGTCGCGGCCAGGATCTTGTTGAGCAGGTCCGGCCAGCCGATCACCTGCAGGTCGACGTGGATGCCGGTCTGCTTCTCGAACTTCTTCAGTTCCGGGGTGAGCACCTCCTTGTCGTTCTCCAGGCTGGTGCCCTGGTTGCTCGCCCAGTAGGTGATCGTGGTGCCGCCCCCGTCGCCACCACCGCCGGTGGACCCGCCGTCACCTCCCTCGCCGGCGTTGGAGGAGCCGCCGCAGGCAGCGGTGGTCGTGGCCACGGCGAGCAGGACGATGGTGGAGGCGATGGTTCGAGACTTCACGGGGGACTCCCTGTGCTGTTGCCGGCCAGGATCGGGACCGGGTCCGGGGATGACCTCTTCATTGGATCACTTACCCGGTTCAGTTGTCAGGAGTGCCAAGGGACACCGTTATCAAATCTTGACCTTTCCGCGGGCCGGCGCCGCGTCGGCAGGGGCGCCCGTGGAGGGCGGGTCGGAACGGGTGCAGGTCGGGGCGCGTCAGGCCAGCGCCGGTGCGGGCCCGGTGCTCTCCCTCGCCTCCAGCACCGAGGGCGGCACCTGGACGAGGCCGGACCGCCCGCCCCGGATGTGGTCCAGCAGGACACTCGCGGCGAGCGCGCCGAAACCGGGCGTGTCCCGTCCGAGGGCGGTGACCGACGGGTGCACCACCGTCGTCAACGTGGTGTCGTCCCAGCTCAGCACCGACAGATCCTCTGGCACTCGCACCTGCTCGCGGGCCGCCATGGACAGGCCGGAGAGGGCCATCACGTCGCTCCCGTAGATGATCGCCGTCGGACGGTCCGGGGCTCCGAGCAGGTCGAGGGTGAGGTCGCCGACCTCCGGCCCCATGTAGGACGCGGTCAACGTCACGACGTCCACCCCGAGGGCGGCCGCTGCACGGCGCACGCCACGACGCCGCGCCCGCTCGTGGGCGAACTCCAGGGGGCCGCTGATGTGCGCAATCCGTTGGTGGCCAAGGTCGGCCAGGTGCTGCACGGCAACGCGGGAGTCGGCCAGCTGGTCGGTCCACAAGCAGGGAAAGCTCACGCCCTTGACCGGTCCACCGCAGAGCACTGCCGGCACGCCGATCCGCTCGACGGCCTGGATCCGCTCGTCGTGGTGCCGCTCGTCGAGCAGGATGACCCCGTCGATGCGCCGCTCGCCCCACCAGCGTTCGTAGGTGCGCAGTTCCTCGTCCGGCCGGTCGCCGACGACCCGCAGCAGCAGACTGCTCCCCCGCTCGGACAGCACCCGCTCCACCCCGGACAGGAACCGCATGAAGAAGGTCTCCACGGTGAGCAGTTCGGGCGGCCGGGACAGGACCAGACCGATGACGCCGGTCTGGTTGGCGGACAGCGCCCGGGCGCTGCTGCTGGGGTGCCAGCCGAGCTCGGCCGCCAGCTGCTGCACCCGTTCGCGGGTCTCCGCGGCGACGCCGGGCTGGCCATTGAGGGCGTAGGACACGGCGGCCTTGGAGATGCCGAGGCGGCGGGCGATGTCGCCCATCGTCACCCGCTGACCGCCGTTGCCCGCGCGCGCCCTCTGCCCGTCCATGGCTGCAGAATCTCACTTAACCAGTTCAGCCGTCCACTCGCCGGTTCGCGCGGCGAGTGGCCCGCCGGTCGGGCGGCGGCCGAGGTCAGGCGCCCGCCACCACCAGGCCGAGCTCGCTGGTGCTGGCCAGGCCGGCGTGCCGGGGCACGATGCGCACGGTGTAGCCGAACGGCCCGGTCCGGCGCAGGTCCAGGTCGCCCTCGAACTTGTGCCGGCCGTCCTCGTAGGTCTCCGAGCGGGTCAGCGCGACCATCTCGACGTCGGTGAGGTCGTCCAGCTCGTTGGCACGGCCGTGGACGAACTGCACCTCGACGTCGTCGGGTGCCAGGTCCCCCAGGGACACGAAGGCGCGCACGTGCAGCCGGTCGCCGATCTGCGGGGAGTCGGACAGCCCCTGCGACTCGACGTGGTCCACGTGCACGTCCCCCCACCCCGCGGAGACCCGCTCGGCGAAGGCGGCCAGCTCGGTGGCGCCGGCCCAGTCCGGCCCGTCCATCGCCCACCCCGCACGGGCTGCCGGCACGTAGAGGCGCTCGGTGTACTCGCGCACCATCCGGGAGGCCAGCACCTTGGGACCGAGCGTGGTGAGGGTGTGGGTGATCATGGTGAGCCACCGGTCGGGGAGCTTGTCCTCGCCCAGGTCGTAGAAGCGCGGCACCACGGTGCCCTCGATCAGGTCGTAGAGCGCCGCGGCCTCGATGTCGTCGCGGCGCTCCGGGTCCTCGACACCGTCGGCCGTCGGGATCGCCCACCCGTTCCCGCCGTCGAACCACTCGTCCCACCAGCCGTCCAGGATGGACAGGTTGAGCGCGCCGTTGAGCGCGGCCTTCATGCCCGACGTGCCGCACGCCTCGAACGGCCGCAGCGGGTTGTTCAGCCAGACGTCGCACCCCGGGTAGAGGTACTGCGCCATCGCGATGTCGTAGTTGGGCAGGAACACGATGCGGTGCCGGATCTCCGGGTCGTCGGCGAACTGCACCATCTGCTGGATGAGCTTCTTGCCGGTCTCGTCCGCCGGGTGCGCCTTGCCGGCGATGACCAGCTGGATCGGGCGCTCCGGGTCCAGCAGCAGCCGCTTGAGCCGCTCAGGATCACGCAGCATCAGCGTCAGCCGCTTGTAGGTGGGTACCCGGCGAGCGAAACCGATGGTGAGCACGTCCGGGTCGAGCACGTCCTCGACCCAGCTCAGCTCGGCCGCGGTGGAGCCCCGCTTGAGCCACGACGACCGCACCCGCCGGCGGGCCTCGGCGACCAGCTGGGCGCGCAGCTCGCGCTTGGTCGCCCAGATCTGCTCGGCCGGGATCCGGTCCACCCGGTCCCAGGCGTCGTCCCGCTCCAGGTCGGTGCTGCCCAGGTGCCGCTCGGCCAGCTCGAAGACCAGCCGGTCCACCCAGGTCGGGGCGTGCACCCCGTTGGTGATGCTGGTGATGGGCACCTCGTCGTCGTCGAAGCCCGGCCACAGCCCGTCGAACATCTCGCGGCTGACCACACCGTGCAGCTGGGACACCCCGTTGGCCCGCTGGGCGAGCCGCAGGCCCATGACCGCCATGTTGAAGACGTCCGGCTGGCCACCGGCGTAGGTCTCCGCCCCGAGCGCCAGCAGGTCGGCCAGCGGCACTCCCGGGAGCTCGTTGTGGCCCCCGAAGTACAGCTCGATCTGGTCGACGCCGAACCGGTCGATGCCGGCCGGGACGGGGGTGTGCGTGGTGAAGACGGTGCTGGCCCGCACGGCGCGCAGGGCCTCGGCGAAGCTCAGCTCCTGACCGGTGACCAGCTCGCTGATCCGCTCCACCCCGAGGAAGCCGGCGTGGCCCTCGTTGCTGTGGTAGACGTCCGGAGCGGGCGCCCCGGTCAGCCGCGACCAGAGCCGCAGGGCCCGCACCCCGCCGACCCCGAGCAGGATCTCCTGCTGCAGCCGCTGCTCGCCACCGCCGCCGTAGAGCCGGTGGGTGAGCTCGCGCGCCGCGTCATCGTTCTGGGGCACGTCGCTGTCGAGCATCAGCAGCGGCACCCGACCCACCTGAGCCCGCCAGACGTGGGCGTGCAGCACCCGACCCGCCGGGAGGGCGACGGTGACTTCGCACGGCCGCCCGTTCGCCTCCCGCAGCAGCGCCAAGGGCAGGTCGTCGGGGTCGAGGACCGGGTAGGTCTCCTGCTGCCAGCCGGAGGCGTCGAGGGACTGCTTGAAGTAGCCGGTCTTGTAGAACAGGCCCACCCCGACGATCGGCACCCCGAGGTCGGAGGCCGCCTTGAGGTGGTCACCGGCGAGGATTCCCAGCCCACCGGAATACTGCGGCAGGGCGGCGGTGATCCCGAACTCGGGGCTGAAGTAGGCGATGCTGCGCGGGTGCGCGTCCGCACCGCCCTCCTGCTCGGTGGCCCACTGTTGGTACCACCGGGGCCGCTCGAGGTAGCGGGTCAGCCCCGCCGCGGCCTCCTCGACCCGGCCGACGAAGGCATCGTCCTCCGCCAGGGAGCCCAGCTCGTCTGCGGACAGCGCGGACAGCAGCCGCACCGGGTCGCACCGCACCGCCTCCCAGCGTTCGGGGTCGATGCTGCGGAACAGGTCGCGCGTGGCGGGGTGCCACGACCACCGCAGGTTGACCGCGAGGTCTCCCAGCGAGGCGATGCGCTCGGGCAGCACGGTGCGGACGTTGAAACGTCGGATGGCCTTCACGAGGCAAGAGCATAAGGTCGGGCCCCCGCGGTCGCATCGAGCCGGGCCGTGGACGGCCCCTCGCGTTTCCGCCGGGAACGAGTAGCGTCTCCTCCGTGACAGCCCGCGCGACGACTGCCAGCCCCCTGACCGCCGCTGCCCAGGTGCCCGTCGGCCGGATCCCGGTGCAGGACGTGAGTCCCTCCGTGGACTGTGGTGCCCGGCCCGCCAAGTCTGTCGTCGGGGAGGAGTTCACGGTCACCGCGACGGTCTTCCGGGAGGGGCACGACGCGGTGAACGCCACGGTCGTCCTCATCGACCCGGACGGTGCCGAGACCCACGTGCCGATGCGCCTCGTCTCCGCCGGCCTCGATCACTGGGACGCCACCATCCGCGCCGACCGGGTGGGTCTGTGGTCCTACCGGGTGGAGGGGTGGTCGGACCCCTACCGCACCTGGGAGCACGACGCGTCGCTCAAGGTGGCCGCCGACGTCGACACCGAGCTGATGCTCGAGGAGGGTGCCCGGGTCCTCGAGCGTGCCGTCGCCGAGGTGGACCGCACGCCGGAGCAGGCACGCGTGCTGCAGGACGCCGTCCGAGCGCTGCGGGACGGGAGTCGCCCACCCATGGCTCGGCTCGAGGCCGGCACGTCACCGCGGGTGGAACGCGAGATGGCCGCCCGGCCGCTGCGCGACCTGGTCAGCCCCAGCGCGCCGCACCCGTGGCTGGTCGAGCGTCCGCGAGCCCTGTATGGCGCGTGGTACGAGATCTTTCCCCGCTCCGAGGGCGCGTGGCAGGACGAGAAGACCGGCCGGTGGCACTCGGGCACGTTCGCCTCGGCGGCGAAGCGGCTGCCCGCGATCGCCGACATGGGTTTCGACGTGGTGTACCTCACCCCGGTGCACCCCATCGGCCGGGTCAACCGCAAGGGCGCCAACAACACCCTCGAGCACGACGAGCACGACCCCGGCTCGCCCTACGCGATCGGCGCGGCCGAGGGCGGTCACGACGCGATCCACCCCGAGCTCGGTGACTTCGACGACTTCGACGACTTCGTGTCCGCTGCCGAGGACCTGGGTCTGGAGGTCGCGCTCGACCTGGCCCTCCAGTGCGCGCCGGACCACCCGTGGGTGACCGAGCACCCGGAGTGGTTCACCACCCGCGCGGACGGGACGATCGCCTACGCCGAGAACCCGCCGAAGAAGTACCAGGACATCTACCCGCTGAACTTCGACAACGACC
>CAYRLV010000034.1:0-5073 GCA_964425155.1 uncultured Ornithinicoccus sp.
TCACCACGACCGAGCTGACGATGCGGGCCTGGTGCTTGCCCTGGTGGGTGAGCGGTGCGCGGCCGTTGACGTCCCCGACGGCGTAGAGCCAGTCACCGTCCACGTCCTGCACCAGCCCGGTGTCATCGACCTGCAGGGGAGCACCGGGATTCAGCCCGAGCGACTCGAGGCCGAGATCGGTGGTGGCCGGGCGGCGTCCGGTGGCCACGAGCAACTCGGCCGCGGTCAGCGTGGTGCCGTCGTCGAGCCGCACCGTGACGCCGTCGTCGTCGCGAGAGACCGCCTCGGCGCGGGCCCCGTGGTGGACGGTTGCGCCCTGGTCGCGCAGGGACGTCGCCACCAGCTCGCCGGCGAACGGTTCGGCGCGGCCGAGCAATCCGTCGCCCAGGACCAGCGTGACCCGGCTGCCGAGCCCGGTGTAGGCCTGCGCCATCTCCGCGCCGACCACGCCACCGCCGAGCACGACCAGGCTGTCGGGGACCTCGTGCGCGCTGGTGGCCTCGCGGCTGCCCCAGTGCGGGATGTCGCCGAGGCCCTCGATCGGTGGTTCGAACGGCACCGACCCGGTGGCGACCACGACGGCGTGCCGGGCGGTGAGCCGGTGGGTCCCGTCCGGCGTCTCGACCTCGACGACGCGGTCCCCGGCCAGCCGGCCGTGGCCGCGCAGCACCTCGATCCCGGCGCCCTCGACCCACGCGACCTGTCCGGAGTCGTCCCAGTGCGAGGTGAATTCGTCCCTGCTCTGCAGCACCGCGGCGACGTCGAGCTCGCCGGAGGCCGCCGCGGCACCGCCGGGCACGTGCCGTGCCGCGTCGACGGCGTCGATCGGACGCAGCAGCGCCTTCGACGGCATACAGGCCCAGTAGCTGCACTCGCCGCCGTAGCGTTCGGCCTCGACCAGCACCGTGCGCAGGCCCGCGGCGGCGGTGCGACCGGCGGCGTTCTCGCCGACCGGGCCACCCCCGATCACGATGACGTCGTGGGTGGGGTCCGGGGCGGCCGCGCTGTTCATCGGTTCACGGTGTCACAGCGCGTGCCGTCTCGCGACTGATCAGCTCGACCGCCTCGGCCAGGCTGTCGGCCTGCAGGTCCGGGGCGCCGTGCTCGTGGTCCCAGCTGCGGCCGTGCCGGAGCCACACCGAGCGCAGCCCCGAGGCGTGCGCGCCGCCGATGTCGGCGACCGGGTTGTCGCCGACCATCCAGCCGGGACCGTTCGTGTGGCCCACGCGGTCGCGGGCGAGCGCGAAGATGCCGGGGTCGGGCTTGGCCACGCCCGCCTCCCCGGAGATGACCACGCCGTCGACGTGCGGGAGCAGCCGGAGGTGGTCGAGTTTGGCGCGCTGCAGGTCCCCGGGGCCGTTGGTGACGATGCCGAGGCGCCAGCCGTCGTCGCGTGCCCGACCGAGCAGGTCCAGCGCGCCGTCGACCAGCCGGGTGTGCGCCGCGGCGTCCGCGACGTAGTCGGCGTGGAGGTCCTCGACGCTGTCCCGCAGCGCGAAGTGCTCCCGGAAGAGGGCGAGCCGCTCGCGGGGATAGACCGACTGCATCTCGGGTTGCACCAGGAAGTCGACCATCTCGGGTCGCCGGCTCTCCTCGAACCGGCTCACCCACTCCTGGGCCCACGACCGGAAGCCCGGCGCGGCATCGGTCAGCGTGTCGTCCAGGTCGAGCAGCAGCATCATGCTCACCGACCCTAGTCGGCACCCCGAAGCCAGCGGCGGCCTGCCGTGCTCACTCCGGGCCGGTCTCCGGTCGCCCAGAACCGGCCCGGAGTGAGCACGCGGCCGCAGCGGGCCTCAGCCCTGCTCGGCGAGCCAGGCGTTCACGCGGCGCTCGGCCTCCTCGGGGCTGACGTCCTCGACCCGGGTCATGATCGCCCAGCGGTGCCCGAAGGGATCCACGATGGCGCCGTAGCGGTCGCCGGTGACGAAGGTGGACGGCTCCTCCTTGGACTCCGCTCCGGCCTCCACCGCGCGCTTCCACGTGGCGTCCACGTCGGCGCAGTAGAGCACCGTCGAGTGGGTCATGTCGGTGCCACTCGGGGCGGTCAGACCCATGGACGGCACCGGGTCGGACAGCTGGATCCGGCCGTTCCCGAAGTCGAGTTCGGCGTGCGAGATCGACCCGTCCGGGCCGTCGAACCGGCTGACCACGGTCGCGCCGAACACGCCCGTGTAGAAGTCGATCGCCTTGGCGCCGTCCGCGACGACGAAGAAGGGAGTGAGGGTGGTGTAGCCCGCGGGCACACCCTGCTGGTTGGCGTTGGTGGTGTCCATGTCAGACATCCTGCTTACGCTCGGGTCGTGCGGTCTTGTAGGGAAGCGACAGGTCACCCGGGTGGTGCGTCACCATGACGTCCCTCCCGCCGACCGCGAGCGAGAAGGGTGTGCTGCGCCCGGAGGAGGGCCGGCGCCACTTCGACCTGCGCCGCTACGAGGTCGGCCCGGCGTTGTCCTCGTATGTCGAGCGCTACTGGTCGGTCGAATGGGACCTGACCGACGCCGGCCCCTACCGTTCCGAGGTCATCCCGCATCCGTGCGTGCACCTGTCGTTCGAGTCCGGTATGCCCGGCGAGCGCCGGCACGGCCATCCGATGCCCGCCGGTCTGGTGCACGGGGTGGTGACCCACCGGTTCGCCATCGACCTCAGCGGCCGAGGACGGGTGCTGGGCGTGAAGTTCCGGCCGGGCGGCTTCGGCGCGTTCACCGGCCTCGACGTCGGCGCGCTGCGCGACCAGGTCGTCACGGCGGCCGACGTGTTCGGCCCGGAGGCCGATCTGCTCACCCGCCGGGTGCTCGACGAGCAGGACGACCGGAGCCGGATCGCGCTGGTGGAGGCGTTCCTGGCGGCGCGGCTGCCGAGTCCCGACCCCGCATACGGGCTGGTGCTCGACGTGGTGCGGGCGATGCTCGAGGACCGCAGCCTGACCTCGGTCTCGGCGGTCACCCACCGGTTCGGGGTGACCACCAGGCGGTTGCAGCGGCTGTTCCGGCGCTACGTCGGGGTCGGCCCCAAGTGGGTGCTGCGCCGGTTCCGCCTCCACGACGCGGCGGCGGCGATCGAGCAGGGGCATGGCGATCTCGCCGTGCTGGCGGTCGAGCTGGGGTGGTTCGACCAGGCGCACTTCGGGCACGAGTTCAAGGCGGTGCTCGGGGTGACGCCGGGGGAGTATGCCGCGCAGATCGCCGCCGCGCGCCAACCGGTGACCGCCTGAGTCGACCTGGTCCACCGGGGTCCACGAGCACGGCCGCGCCGGGGTGACGGGAGTGCCCGTCGTCGGTGGAGCGGGGTGGGCCGCCGGCGAGGTGTGGGTCAGGAGTCCGGGTGGCGGCCGAAGCGACCCAGGTGCACGACCTGCTCCGGCCCGCGTCGGCCTCGCTTGAGGCTGGGGCTCTTGACGTCGTCGGCCGGGTAGCCGAGGGCGACCACGCCGATGATGGTCCGGTCCGCCGGGATCGCGAAGGCCTGGTGCACCGCTTCCTGCTCGGTCGGGGGCACACCGAAGAACAGCCCGCCCAGGCCCTCGTCGACCGCGGTGAGCAGCATCAGCAGCGCCGCCATGCCGGTGTCGATGTCCCAGTAGGGCACCGGCCAACGCGCCTCGTCCCGGTCGGTCCAGCCCTTGTCGGGTTCGGCGTAGCGGTCGAGGTAGGCGTCCTTGTGCGAGCAGGCGAGGATCAGCACCGGGGCGGTCTGCAGTCCGGCGAGCCACGGGTCCGGCTCGGCGTCCGGGTCGGTCGTCGCGGCCCAGAAGGCCTCTCGTTCGGCGTCCGTGCGCAGCACCACGAAGTCCCAGCCCTGGCTGAAACCCGCACTCGGTGCGCGCACCGCGTGCCGCAGCACCGTGTCGAGCACGTCGTCCGGCACCGGCCGGTCGGGCTGGTAGCGCCGGACCATGCGGCGCTTGCGGACGACGTCTCGAAACTCCATGGCGCCGAGCCTACGGCCCACCGCCGGCCGCCCATCCGCACGAGCGGCCGGCCGCCCATCCGCACGAGCGGCACAGTTCGCGGCGAGCGGCACAGGTAGAGGTGTGCCACTCGTGCCGAACTGTGCCGCTCGTCGGCTCGGGGCGGTGAGCCGGTCACAGCCAGCAGCGCCGGCGCAGCGGAGCCACACCCGCCTGACGGAGGATGCCGACCAGTCGCCGTCCGTCCAGCGCGTCCGCCCACGTCCACCGCGCCACCCCGGACCGCACCCGGCGGAGCCGGTCCTCGCGCTGCTTCTCCCGCCACAGGGCTTCGGCCGCGTCCTCCGGACGATCGTGGTACGTCCTGCCGTACTTCGCCCGGCCGTCGAACTCGCCGACCGCCCGCCGGTCCAACCACTCGAAGTCGCACCGACCGACGAACCCGTCCCCGTCGTGGACGGCGGTCTGCAGCTCCGGGCGCGGTAGCCGGAACTCGAACATCCGGACCCGGCTGAGGGATTCACCGGGTGACTCGGAACGAGGGTCCGCCAGCTCGGTGACCAACGAGGCGCGCGCCCTGCCGCGCGAACGGGGTGGGAGCGCCGCCACCTCGGTCCGCAGATCCTCGGTCGTGCACAGCTGGCGGGCCAGCGCCGCATCGGCGGCGGTGACGCCGCACGCCAGCGTCACGCGCCGAGCCACGTCGACCACCGTCCTGGCGACCGGCGTGACGAGGGCCCCGTCCCGCCATACGCCCTCGGGCAGGTCCTCGATCCGGTGGCGGCGCACCAGGCCGGTCGAGCCGCTGGGCCGGTCACTGCTCACGTGCACCCGGAGCGGCCGCCGGCCGAGGAGCGGTAGACCCCACACGACCGCGGCGCTGTCGTGCGACAGCAGGAGGTCGTCGCGGCAGACGAGGACCGTGGCGTGGACCAGTGCCAGGTAGCGATCGGCCGCCGTGAGCTCGTCCCACTCCGACGTGGGGTAGAGGACGCCCCGCCGGACCGGCGTCATCGCCGGGCGGCCGTCCGGGAGCCGGGCCCGCCCCCGGTCCGTGCCGGCGTCGGTGAGCTCGCTGGCGAGGACCAGCCTGTCGCGGTGGAAGGACATCACGCCACTCTGGCCCATCGGGCCGGGTCGCCGTGTCGCTCGTCCACAGGCCC
>CAYRLV010000034.1:5173-18190 GCA_964425155.1 uncultured Ornithinicoccus sp.
CGAGTGGCACAGTTTCCGACGAGTGGCACACCTCTGGCTGTGTCACTCGTGCCGAACTGTGCCACTCGTGGTGAGACGGGCCTGTTGCGAACCCGCCCGGCGGTGGTGTCATGGAGCCCTGAGCCAAGGAGGGTGCCATGACCCAGACCGTCGAGCACGAGGCCACGACACAGCGAGGCGCCGGGAGCGAGCCCCAGGCAAGGGTGGACGCGTGGCTGTCCGACTTCGAGCGGGCCCTCACCGCGCGGGACGTCGAGGCCGCCACCCGGCTGTTCGCCCCCACCTGCTTCTGGCGCGACCTGGTCGCGTTCACCTGGAACATCACCACTGTGGAGGACCGCGAGGGCATCGCCGACCTGCTCGAGCACACCCTCGAGCGCACCGACCCGTCCGGGTTCCGCACCGAGGAGCCGCCCACCGAGGAGGACGGGGTCACCACCGCGTGGATCCTGTTCGAGACCGCGGTCGCCCGGGGGCGGGGCCTGGTGCGGCTCACCGACGAGGGGGCCTACACGCTGCTCACGACGGCCTACGAGCTCAAGGGCCACGAGGAGCCGAAGGGGACGCGGCGGCCGATGGGAGCCGAGCACGGCGCCCGCCGGGACCGCGCCTCCTGGCTCGAGCAGCGCGAGCGGGAGGCGCAGGAGCTCGGCGCCGACCGTCAGCCCTACGTCCTCGTCGTCGGCGGCGGTCAGGGCGGCATCGCCCTCGGTGCGCGGCTTCGCCAGCTCGACGTGCCGGCCATCGTCGTCGACAAGCACGCCCGGCCGGGCGACCAGTGGCGTGGCCGCTACAAGACGCTGTGCCTGCACGACCCGGTCTGGTACGACCACCTGCCCTACCTCAAGTTCCCCGACAACTGGCCGGTGTTCTCGCCGAAGGACAAGATCGCCGACTGGCTCGAGTCCTACACCAAGGTGATGGAGCTCAACTACTGGGGCAGCACCGAGGCCAAGCACGCGTCCTACGACGCGGCCGCGGGGGAGTGGACCGTCACGCTCGACCGCGACGGCGAGGAGGTCGTGCTGCACCCGACCCAGCTCGTCCTCGCGACCGGCATGTCGGGCAAGCCGAACCTGCCCGACTTCCCCGGTATGGAGGTCTTCCGCGGCGAGCAGCACCACTCCAGCGAGCACCCCGGACCGGACGCGTATGCCGGAAAGCGTTGCGTCGTCATCGGTTCCAACAACAGCGCTTTCGACATCTGCGGCGCCCTGTGGGAGCACGGCGCGCAGGTGACCATGGTGCAGCGTTCCTCGACGCACATCGTCCGGTCCGACACGCTGATGGACATCGGGCTCGGCGCGCTCTACTCCGAGCAGGCGGTCGCGAACGGCATGACCACCGAGAAGGCGGACCTGACCTTCGCGTCGCTGCCCTACCGGATCATGCACGAGTCGCAGATCCCGCTCTACGAGCAGATGCACGAGCGCGACAAGGATTTCTACGAGCGGCTGGAAGGCGCTGGCTTCTGGCACGATTGGGGCGAGGACGGGTCCGGCCTGTTCATGAAGTACCTCCGTCGCGGTTCCGGCTACTACATCGATGTCGGCGCGGCCGACCTGGTGGCGGGCGGCGACGTGGCCCTGGCGCACGGGCAGGTCGACCACCTCACCGAGGACGCCGTGGTGCTCGAGGACGGCACCGAGCTGCCCGCCGACCTGGTCGTCTACGCGACGGGCTACGGCTCGATGAACGGCTGGGCCGCCGACCTGATCTCGCAGGAGGTCGCCGACAAGGTCGGCAAGGTCTGGGGACTCGGCTCCGACACCGCGAAGGACCCCGGCCCGTGGGAGGGCGAGCAACGCAACATGTGGAAGCCCACCCAGCAGGAGGCGCTCTGGTTCCACGGCGGCAACCTGCACCAGTCGCGGCACTACTCGCTCTACCTCGCCCTGCAGCTCAAGGCTCGGCAGGTCGGCATCCCCACGCCGGTCTACCGGCTGGCCGAGGTGCACCACGTGTCCTGACCCGGGTGCGGCGGGTTCGCCTGCGCCGGCGTCCGACTCGTATGCCGGGTGCTCACCGCCGCGGGTCGCTCACCCGCTCGCGTCGCGCCCGTCCCGGGGCCCGAAGACGGCGAGCGCCTCGGCATCGCTGGCGGTCGAGGGGAGGTAGGTGGCGACCCATCGCGCGACGTCCGGGTAGCCGCTTGCCGAGATGACTTCAGCGCACCCGTCGGCGACGTCGAATCGACTGACCCCCAAGGTGATCCGGCCTTCGACCAGCAACGCCCAGTGCGCACCCGCCCCGCCGTAGGGCATGCCGACGCTGCCCGGGTTGACGACCAGCCGTCGGTCGACCAGCCGGGTGAACGGCATGTGGGTGTGGCCGCAGACCACCGTGCGCACCTCATCGGGCAGGTCGGCGAACGCCTCGGCCCAGCGCGACATCCTGGTGTCGACCAGCACGACCTCCTCCAGGTCGCGGGGCGTCCCGTGGCAGAAGGCCACCGGCCCGAATCCGTCGACCTCGACGGTGACCGGGTGGGGGAGTGACTCCAGCAGGTCCACCTGGTCCGGCCGCAGCTGGGTGGCCGCCCAGGTGGAGATCTCGTCGGGAACGTCCACGTGCTCACCGCGTGCGATCCGGGCCAGGTCGCGGTCGGCGTTGCCCTGCACCAGGACGACGCGGTCCCCGATCCCGGTGAGTCGGTCGAGGACCTCGACGGGTTGCGGCCCGGCCGCGTGGTCGCCGGTCACGACGACGAGATCGGCGGCGGCGACGGCGGGTTCGGCGAGCGCAGCGTCCAGAGCGGGCAGCACGCCGTGCACGTCGGACAGGACGGCGACGGAGCGAGGCGGCTCACCAGGGAGGGGGGTGTGGGTCATCTCGCCACCATCGCACTCGCACGGCTGCGGGCACGCCGACTCTGCTCGTGGCGAAGTCCCGCCGCCCGTCGCCGGGTCTGGTGCGCCGCGGCGAAGCCGACTCCGACAGACTGGCGAGCGAACGTCATACGAGAGGAACGGCAGTGACCCAGGAACAGACGCCGGAGCCGGCCGCGCCCGAGGCGCAGGCCCGCGTCAGGGACAGCTTCGACCGGCAGGGCCTGATGCGCCTGCTGGGCGCCCGCCTCGACCACGTCGGCGCCGGGGAGGTGCGCATCGTGCTGCCCACCGTGCCCGACGTGTCGCAGCAGCACGGCTACGTCCACGCGGGAGCCACCAGCGCCATCGCGGACACCGCTGGTGGCTACGCGGCGCTCACCCTGTTCGACGAGGGATCGGAGGTGCTGACCGTCGAGTACAAGCTCAATCTCGTGGCGCCCGCCGCCGGAGAGCACCTCGAGGCGATCGGACGGGTGCGCAAGTCCGGGCGGACCCTGTCGGTCTGCCAGCTGGACGTGTATGGCGTGACCGGCGGCACGCGCACCCTGGTCGCCACCGGGCAGCAGACCGTGATCCGCGTCGACCGCCCGAGCGGCTGAGCCTGCTCGCCGTACCTGTGCGTCGGCGGGGAGGATGTGTCAGGACTCCCGGTGCGCGGTGGCCACACTCGTCGCGGTCCGGAGGAACGTGTCGGACTCGTCGGCATGGCCGAACCAGCGCAGGTAGAGGCCGGTCGTGACCCGCTCGACGAAGCCCCAGCGCCACACCCGCTCGGGGTCGGCGCCGGCCAGCTCTGCCAGCCGCCGGGACGCCCGCCGGAGCAGTCTCGTCCCGGCGCCGGACTGCCGGGCCTCGGCGGCGGTGAACTCGCGGCACCCGTCACGCAGCACCACACCGAGGTCGTAGGCCCGCTCGCCCACGAAGCCGTCCGGGTCGATCAGCGCCCAGCCGTCTCCGCGGCGCAGCACGTTGCCGGGGTGGGGGTCGCCGTGACAGACCACCTCCGGGCGTTCGGTGTCCGCGAGCTCACGGGCGTACCGCGCGGCCAGCTCGACGGCCCGGGGGTGCGCGGAGCCGTAGCGGGGACCGAGTTCGGTCAGGATCCGTGCGAGCCCGGATGCCTTGCCCTCGAACGGGTGCCCGCGGTCGGTCGGCACCCGCCAGGCGTCGCGAAGCAGCGGCACGATGACCTCGCTCTGCTCGAGCAGGGTGGGCGCCGCGGTCCACAGGTCCGCCCCGAGCCGTTCGGTCAACAATGCGCCGCGGGCCGGGTCGGTGGCCAGCACCCGGACGTAACCCTGGCCGTCGGCAGCCGTCAACACCCGCCAGGCGTCGTCTGCCGATCCGGGCCGGCAGATCTTGAGCACGGCCGCGGCGCCGCTCGGTGCCGTCACGGCGAGCGGAGGGTTGCCGATGCCGCCGTCGAGCCAGTGGGTCGCTGTCAGCCGCCAGTCCGCGCACACGGATCGGACGACGGCGGCGAAGTGCGCCACGTCATCCGAGCCCTCGGCGCGGTCCGACAACGCCTGACGGCGCCGGGCCTCGGCGACCGCCTCGTCGATCACGTCTGCGGGCACGGGCCGAGGCTAGCCGCTGCCGACGAGTGGCACAGTTGCCGGCGAGTGGCACACCTCTACCTGTGCCACTCGTGCGGAACTGTGCCAGTCGTGGTGGGGTCAGGCTGCGGCGGCCCGCGAGGTGGCGATGCCGGCGAACCGGCGCGCCACCTCCCGCCAGGTCTGCACGGCGAGCGGTTCGTCGGCCTCGGCCTGCCGGACCACCTCGTCCGGGTCGAAGCCCTGCTCGCGCAGCCGGTCGCGGTCCCACTTCTTCACCCCGGCGGCGTCCGCCTCCGGGTGGAACTGGAACCCCCAGGCGGGCGCGCCCTCGATGCGGAACGCCTGGTAGGGGCAGCGCTCGCTCTGCGCGAGCCAGACCGCGGTGGCGGGCAGGCCGGTGATGGCGTCGACGTGGTGCTCCATGCCGGTGACGACCTCGGGCAGCTCACGGAACAGCGGGTCGTCGGCCGCCTCGGGGCGCAGGGTCAGCGGTGTGCTGCCGCTCTCCGGCAGCCCGTGGTCCGCCTTGACCTCACCGCCCGCGACGTGCGCGAGCAACTGCCCGCCGAGGCAGATCCCCAGCAACGGCACACCCGCCGACAGCGCCTCCTGCGCCAGCGCCCGCTCCCGGGGCAGCCACGGCGCCTTCTCGTCGGCGTCCGGCATCAGCCCGCCGCCGAGCAGGACCAGGGCCGCGACCCCGTCCAGCGAGTCGGGCAGCGACGCCCCGTCGAAGGCCTCGACGAGGTCCACCTGCAGGCCGTCCTCGGCGAGCCAGTCGCCGAGCCGGCGCAGGCCGGAGGTCCGGGAGTTCTGGATCACCAGGGCGCGGTGCGTGGCAGTGGCAGCAGTGATGGTGCTCAGTCCTTCGATTCGGGTCGGCGTGGTGGCAGTCAGCGGGTCCTCGAGCCACGCGCCTTCGCCCCTCCCGGCCTCGTGGGTCGCGGCTCAGCGGGGTCGACGCACGGCAGCTAGCTCTTCAGCCCCGGGAAGTCACTCTCCCAGAACTCCAGCTCGCTGGCTCGCGAATTCTGGTCCGCCCCGGTGCCGTGCTCGGTGTCCTCGCGGCCGCGCAGCTCGACCCGCCGGATCTTGCCGGAGATCGTCTTGGGCAGCTCGCCGAACTCGATCCGCCGGACCCGCTTGTAGGGGGCGAGGTGCTCCCGCGCGAACCGCAGGATCGACTCGGCGGTGTCCTTGGTGGGTTCGTGACCGGCGGCCAGCACGACATACGCCTTGGGCACCGCGAGCCGGGTGGGGTCGGGCGAGGGCACGACCGCGGCCTCGGCGACGGCGGGGTGCTCGATGAGCACCGACTCCAGCTCGAACGGGCTGATCCGGTAGTCGGAGGCCTTGAACACGTCGTCGGCCCGGCCGACGTAGGTGATGTAGCCGCGCGCGTCCCGGGAGGCGACGTCGCCGGTGTGGTAGGCGCCGTGCTCCATCGCCTCGGCGGTGCGCCCCTCGTCACCGTGGTAGCCGGCCATCAGCCCGACCGGACGCCCGCCCGGCCCGGACAGCGGCAGACACAGCTCGCCCTCGGCGCCGTCGCCGGTCTGCTCGGTGCCGTCGGCGTCGAGCAGCACCACCCGGTAGCCGGGCAGCGGCCGCCCCATCGAACCGGGCACGATCTCCTGCCCGGGGCTGTTGCCGACCTGCGCGGTGGTCTCGGTCTGGCCGTAGCCGTCGCGGATGGTCAGGCCGAGGGCGGTGCGCACCTGGTCGATGACCTCGGGGTTGAGCGGCTCGCCCGCGCCGACCATCTCGCGCAGCGACAGCCGGTCCCGCCAGCCGGCCAGGTCCTGCTGGATGAGCATCCGGTAGACCGTCGGCGGCGCGCAGAACGTCGTGACCTGCTCGGCCGCCATCGCCTCCAGCAGCGAGGGCGCGTCGAACCGGGCCTGGTTGACCACGAGGATGGTCGCCTCGGCGTTCCACGGCGCGAAGAACGAGCTCCACGCGTGCTTGGCCCACCCGGGCGAGGAGATGTTGAGGTGCACGTCGCCGGGACGCAGCCCGATCCAGTAGACGGTCGACAGGTGCCCGACGGGGTAGGACAGGTGGGTGTGCTCGACCAGCTTGGGCTGCGCGGTGGTCCCCGAGGTGAAGTAGAGCAGGAGCGTGTCGCTGCCCCTGGTCTCGCCGGTCGCCTCGAAGCCGCCCGAGAACGAGGCGGAGTCCGCGTATGGCGTCCAGCCGGCGGTGTCTGCCGGGTCGCCGTCGCCGACGGCCACCTTGGTCAGGTCGCCGCCGACGGCGGCGAACTTGCCGGCGTCGGCGGCCTTGGCGATCACGTGGCGGACCGAGCCGCGCTGCACCCGGTCGGCCAGGTCGGCCGGCGTGAGCAGGGTGGTCGCCGGGATGATCACGGCGCCGAGCTTGATGCAGGCCAGCATGGACTCCCACAGCTCGACCTGGTTGTCGAGCACCAGCAGCACCCGGTCGCCCCGCGACACGCCGAGCGAGGCCAGCCACCCGGCGACCCGGGACGACCGCTCCGCCATGTCGGCGTAGGTCACCGTGACGGACGAGCCGTCCTGCTCGAGGATCCGCAGCGCCGGCCGGGCCCCGGTCTCCGGGGTGGCGGCGACCCGGTCGAACCAGTCCAGCCCCCAGTTGAACCGCTCCGGGCGCGGCGGGTCGTAGTCGGCCACGGCGCGGTCGTAGTCCTCGCGCAGGTCCAGCAGCAGGTCCCGTGCGGAGCGGAACTGGTCGTACGGGGAGCGGGAGTCGTTCTCGGTCATGCTCGTGACCCTAGTACCGTGGCATGGTGCGCCGTGTTGACGACATGGGGACGGCGCAGGACCGTGACCAACCGGACGGCGGTGTCCGTCGTCTACCAGAGCATGACGACGATGGTGGCCGGGGGAGCGCTGCGCGCCCGACCGCGTTCGGGAGGCGATGTGGCGACGCGCGGCACCGACCTCGCGGTCGAGGACGCCGTCAGAGAGGTCTACGACGCCCACTACGGGATGCTCGTCGGCTGGACCACCAAGCTGGTGAGCGACCCCGACCTCGCGCACGACTTCGTCACCGAGGCCTTCGTCAAGCTGCTGCGGCACTGGGAGCGGGTCAGCGAGCCGCGCGCGTGGCTCTACACCACGGTCTCCAACCAGGTCCGCGACCACTGGCGCAAGCGCGGGCGGGAGGCCACCGCATACGAGCGGCTGCAGTCGGGGCAGATCGACCCCGACGTGGCACCGCCGACCGACCAGGCCACCACGCTGTCGGTGCGGGACGCGGTCCTCGGGCTGCCCGAGCGGCTGCGGGGACCGGTCCTGCTGCACTACTACGCCGATCTGACCGTGGCCCAGGTGGCGCGGCAGCTCGGCAAGTCCGAGGGCACGGTCAAGCGTGATCTCTTCGACGCCCGCCACCGGATGGCGTCGATGCTGGAGGGAGTGAGATGAACGACGAGCGGGAGCGGCGCGAGGGACGAGACCCCGTGGCCGACTTCTTCGCCAGGGAGCGGGACTCGATCCGTCCCGAGCCCGCCGACGACCTGCGCTGGCAGCGGATCGTCGGCGAGGCCCGGCGCGGTCGACGCTCCCGGTGGCTCGCCACCGTGGGCGGCGCGGCGGCGGCCGCGGTGATCGCCTCGGCGGTGGCGTTCGGCCCGCAGCTGGCCGACAGCCTCTCCGGCCACTCCGGCCAGCTGACCCCGGCCACCCGGTCCGCGGCGCAGTCGCCCGGCCCGTCGCCGACCCTGCTGCAGACCCCCGAGCCCACGGCGCCGCAGGGGACGGAGCAACCCTCCGAGTCGCCGACGACGGTGCCCTCGGCCGGCGAGTCGTCCCACACCGGGACGCCCAGCACCGGTGCCACGGG
Organism: uncultured Ornithinicoccus sp.; assembly: GCA_964425155.1. Classification (GTDB taxonomy): domain Bacteria; phylum Actinomycetota; class Actinomycetes; order Actinomycetales; family Dermatophilaceae; genus Segeticoccus. The sequence goes on from CAYRLV010000034.1 coordinate 13,392, forward strand.
ACCCGAGCGCGGCACCTTCGTCGCCGGGTCGCTGTCCAACTCGGGCAAGGACCGGCTCTACCTGCTCGGCACCAGCCTGTGCGGCGACGCCCGGTGCCCCGTGCTGCAGACCTCGTCCGACAACGGCAAGACCTGGCACGTGGTGCACACCTTCTCTGCCCGGGACGGCGACCTGACCCAGGTGCGGTTCGCCAACCCGAACGTCGGCTGGGTCTACGGCGCCGACGCGATCAAGGTGACGCGGGACGGCGGCCGCAGCTGGGCGGACTACGCGTTCGCGGGCGACCGGGTCTTCGACCTCGAGTCCAACGGTGACGACGTCATCGTCGCCTCCAGCAGCGAGTGCCGCTCGGGGACCTGCGCGGGGAAGCTCGAGGTGTCGCGCACCCCCGTCGGTCAGGCCGCACCGAACCCGCCGTCCGAGGTCTACGGCGGCCTGCAGGGCGCCCAGGTCTCCACCAGCAAGACGCAGACCCTGGTCGTGCCCCGGCACCCGGCCGGCTCCCAGGACCAGTCCGGGCCGTGGTGGCTGGACGGGCCGGACCTGGTGAACGCGGGACGCATCCCGGGCAACGAGCAGTCGCCGAGCTGTGGCGCGACCGACACCGGGGCCATGGTCGTGGGCGCCAACGACCCCGACCTGGCGGCCTCGCTCTGCCCGACCGACGACCCCCAGGTCTTCACCGTGGACACCACGCACGGGGACGACCGGTGGAAGCGGCTCGGCCCCACGCTGCGCATCCCGGGCGAGGGGCGGGTGTCCCTGGCCTTCGCCAGCAAGTCGCACCTGCTGGCGATGCGCGGCGACGCGCTGCGGGTCAGCACGGACGGCGGGATCAGCTGGCACGAGCCGGCCGCGCCCCCGCCGTCGCCGGAGCAGGGCTTCGCGTGGATCGGTGCCCCGGGTGGCACCCAGCTGTACGCCGTGGCCCAGGACCAGGCCGGCTACTGGGTGAGCGACGACTGGGGTGAGCACTGGCGGGAGATCGCGCCGGAGCGGTGACCCCGGAGCGGCGGTGCGCTCCCGTCATACTGGGCAGATGAGCAGCGACGACAGTGCTGCGGCCCCTCACTCGCCCGGCGAAGAGAGTGCTGCGGCGGACGGCACGCCGGAGGGCTACCCCACCGAGTGGGAGGCCGATGTCGTCCTCCGGGACGGCTCGGTCGCGCACGTCCGGCCGATCACGCCGGGTGACGCGGACGCCATCCAGGAGTTCCACGGCCGCCAGTCGCCCGAGTCGGTCTACCTGCGGTTCTTCGCGCCGATCAAGCGGATCAGCAGCCGTGACCTCGAGCGCTTCACCCACGTCGACCACGTGGCCCGGGTCGCGCTCATCGTCACCGTCCGCGACGACATCATCGGCATCGCCCGCTACGACCGGCTGGACGGCCGGGAGGGCGAGACCGCCGAGGTGGCGTTCAACATCGCCGACAGCTACCAGGGCCGCGGCGTGGGCTCGGTGCTGCTCGAGCACCTCGCCACCATCGGCAGCGAGCACGGCGTGCGCCGGTTCGTCGCCGACGTGCTGCCGCAGAACCGCAAGATGATCGGCGTCTTCGAGGACGCCGGGTTCGAGGTGACCCACCGGTTCGACGACGGCGTCATCGCGGTGTCCTTCCAGATCGAGCCGACCGAGCGGAGCACCGCGGTCATGCTCTCGCGGGAGCACCGCGCCGAGTCGGTGAGCGTCCGGGCGGTGCTGCACCCGGAGTCGGTCGCCGTCGTGGGGGCCAGCCGGCGCAGCAACTCGGTCGGGCACCGGGTCCTCGAGCACCTCGAGGAGGGTGGTTTCACCGGCCGGATCCACGCGGTCAACCCGGAGGCGGACGAGGTGCGCGGCCACCCGGCGCACCCCACGGTGTCCGACATCGGCGCACCGGTCGACCTCGCGGTCATCGCGGTGCCGGCGGAGGCCGTGCTCGACGTGGTGCGTGACTGCGCGCGTTCCGGCGTCAAGGCGGTGCTCGTGCTGTCCTCCGGGTTCGCCGAGGCCGGTGCCGACGGCGAGGCCCGGCAGCAGGAGCTGTTGCGCACCGTCCGGGCCAACGGGATGCGGCTGGTCGGACCCAACTCGTTCGGCATCATCAACGCCGACCCGCAGGTGCGGCTGAACGCGTCGCTCGCGCCCGCGATCCCGACGCCCGGGCGGCTCGGCCTGTTCGCCCAGAGCGGCGCGCTCGGCATCGCCGTCCTCGACTCGGCGGCCCGTCGCGGCCTGGGCATCTCGGTGTTCGCCTCGGCCGGCAACCGGGCCGACATCTCCGGCAACGACCTGATGCAGTACTGGATCGACGACGACGAGACCGACGCGGTGGGGCTCTACCTCGAGTCGATGGGCAACCCGCGCAAGTTCGCCCGGATCTCCCGCCACCTGGCGGCCGGCAAGCCGGTGATCGTCATCAAGTCCGGGGTCTCCGCCTACGGGGTGCCGCCGGGCCACCGCGTCCGGCACACCGCGGCGCGACCGGGGGCGTTCGAGGCGATGCTGCGCCAGTCCGGCGTCATCCGGGTCGAGAACGTGCACCAGCTGCTCGACGTCGCCCAGCTCGTGGTGCACCAGCCACCGCCCGACGGCCCCCGGGTCGCCATCGTCGGCAACTCCGCCGCGCTCGCCGCGCTCACCGGCGACGCCTGTCTCAGCTGGGGTCTCGAGGTCGTGCACGGGCCGGTCTCGATCGAGGCGGAGGGGTCTGCGGAGGAGTTCCGGGCCGCCCTTGCGACGGCCTTCGCGGACCCCGACGTCGACAGTGTCGTCGCCTGCTTCATCCCGCCGTTGATGACCGCCGACGAGGACGTCGCGCGGGCGCTGGCCGAGGAGGCCGCTGCCCACGAAAAGCCTTGTGTCGCCACCTTCCTCGGTATGCGGGGAGTCACCGAGCAACTGAGCGCCGCCGGTCCCGACCGGGACGGCCCGCGGCGCGTGGTGCCGGCCTACGCCATGCCGGAGGACGCCGTGCGCGCGCTCGCCGCGGCGACCCGCTACAGCGAGTGGCGCGGACGGGACCACGGCACCCGGGTCTCGCCGGACGGGATCGACCGCGGCTCGGCCCGCGCGCTCGTGCAGCGGGTGCTCGCCGGCTCCCCGGAGGGCCGGCCGCTGCGCCCGGACGAGGTCGCCGACTTGCTGCGTGCCTACGGCGTGCCGTTGTGGCCGACCGCCCCCGCCGCTGACGCCGCCGCCGCGGTGGCCGCGGCCGAGGAGCTGGGCTACCCCGTCGTGCTCAAGTCGGTGTCGCCACTGGTGCGGCACCAGAGCGGCCTGTCCGCCGTGCGGGTGGACCTGTCGGACGAGGTCGAGGTGCGGACGGCGTTCGCTGCGCTCGACGCGAGGCTGGCGCCGCTGCACGCGAACCGGTTCGTCGTGCAACGGCAGGCCGAGCTCGGCGTCTCCTGCGTGATCACCACGGCCGAGGACCCGTTGTTCGGTCCGCTGGTGAGTTTCAGCGTCGGTGGCCCACCCACCGAGCTGCTGGACGACATCGGCTACCGGATCCCGCCGCTCACCGACGTGGACGTCACCGACCTGATCGGTTCGGTCCGGGCGGCCCCCTTGCTGCACGGCCACCGCGGAGCGCCTCCGGTGGACCGGGAGGCGCTGCAGGACCTGGTGGCGCGGGTGTCGGTGCTGGCCGACGATCTGCCCGAGGTCGCCTCGCTCGAGCTCAATCCGGTGAACGCGCACGAGCACGGGGTGGACGTGCTCGGCGCCGAGGTGACCCTCGCTCCCGCGCCCGTCCGCGCCGACACCGGTCGCCGGGCGCTGACCTCGTGAGCGAAGATGGGCGCATGGCGCGTTCCAGCAACCAGGCCACCACCGGCCTGAACCCCCTGCCGTCCGAGGTCACCGCCGCGATCGAGCGGGCCGGCTACTACCCGGCGCTCGTCGCCGACGTCGTGTCCGCCGCGGTGTCCGGTGACGAGGTGGTGTCGCACCTGGTCCACCAGGAGACCACCTTCGACGCCGACGCGGTCCGCCGGCACGTGACGGTCCTGGTGCTGACCACCGGACGACTGGTCATCGCGCACGCCGACGACCACGCGGCCGACGCGGACGACGCGAGCCAAGTGGCCACGGCGACGAGCGAGACGGTGCCGCTCTCGGCCGTGCGCGGCGTCATGCTCACCCACGTGGTCCCCGAGCCCGAGCGCTATGCCGCGGGGACGCTGGGTCGCGAGGTGAGCCTGACCCTGGGATGGGGTGCCGTGAGCCGGCTGGACCTGCTGCCCGCCACCTGCGGTGACCCGGAGTGCGAGGGCGACCACGGTTACGACGGCAGCATCACCTCCGACGACATCACGCTGCGCATCAGCGCGGACGCGGACGGCGACCTGGCGCTGCGCGAGGCGCTCGCCTTCGCCTCGCGGCTCTCGTCCGCCATCGGGCGCTGAGGCCGTGGGCTCGTCGGACCCGACGCTGCCCCGCTACGACGGCAGCGGCCTGGCGGGTGTGCTGCCGTCGGTGGCCGCGTCCCTGGGGGTGGCGGGCCTGGCGGCCCCGAGGCGTCTGCCCCCGGCGCGCCGGGCCGTCGTCGTCCTGGTCGACGGGCTCGGCCTGGAGCTGTTGCGCTCGCGCAGCGGGCACGCGCCGTTCCTGCGCTCGATGCTGGACGGCTCCCCGGAGCTCACCGCCGGCTTCCCGTCCACCACGGCCACGAGCATGGGCACCTTCGGCACCGGTCTGCCGCCCGGAGCGCACGGCCTGGTGGGGTATGAGGTGCTGATCCCCGGCGAGGACCGGGTGCTCAACGAGTTGTCCTGGGAGGACGGGCCGGACCCGTTCACCTGGCAGCCCGCCGAC
>CAYRLV010000035.1:0-15377 GCA_964425155.1 uncultured Ornithinicoccus sp.
CCCTACCAGATGGTCAAGGACCTGCGCACCGAGCACGAGGTCGGCAACACCAGCGCCGTCCTCGACGGCGAGATCGACGACTTCATCGAGGCGGGGATCCGCTGGAAGCGGGGTCTGGAGCGGCAGGAGGCGTGACGCCGGTGCCCGGGCCGCCACCTCCGGCGACCCGGGCACTCGCGCCACGTTCCTTCTCCCAGAGCGAGACTCGCCTACTTGTAGAGGACGGCCTGGATCTTGGGGTCGTCGATGTTGGACTTGTCGTACCAGTAGAAGCCGGTGTCGATCGTCTTCGGCAGCGTGTCGCCCTTGCCGTTGATCGCCTTCATCGCCGCCTTGACGAGCTCCTCACCGATGCCGACCGGGTTCTGGGTGATGGCGCCGGCCTCCACGCCGTTCTTGATCGCGGTGATCTGGGCCTGCCCGGAGTCGAATCCGACGATGGTGATGCCCTTCTTGCCGCTCTCCTTGACCCCCTTGATGACCCCGATCGCCGACCCCTCGTTGGAGCCGTAGATCCCCTTGACGTCGGGGTTGGACGCGATGATCGACTTGGTGATGTCGGCGGACTTGGTCTGGTCGCCACCGCCGTACTGGACCGGGAGCAAGGTGATCCCCGGCGCGTTCTTCTTCATCCACTCCTTGAAGCCGTCGCGGCGCTGGATCCCCGACTGGCTGGTCTGGTCGTGCACCACCATGCCGACCTTGCCCTTGCCGCCGATGAGCTTCGCCATGTGCTTGGCCGCTTCGGCGGCAGCGGCCTTGTTGTCCGTCGCCGCGGTGGTGAGGGGGATGTCGCTGTCGACGCCGGAGTCGAAGGCGATGACGGGGATGTCCTTGTCCTGGGCCTGCTGGAGCAGGGGCGCCGCCGCGCGGCTGTCCAGGGCCGCGAACCCGAGCGCGTCGGGGTTCTTGGCCAGCGCGTTCGTCAGCATGTTGATCTGCTGCTCGATGTCCTGCTCGGTCGGGGGACCGACGAAGGTGATGCGGGCCCCTTCCTTCTTGGCCTGCTTCTCCGCGCCCTTCTTCACGGCCTGCCAGAACTGGTGCTGGAAGCCCTTGGACACGATCGCGATGTAGGGCTTGTCGCCGCCACCGCCACCGCCGGAGTTGGACGACGAGTCATCGCCCGAGCCGCACGCCTCGAGGCCGAGCGTGACGGCACCGGCCGCGACGATGGCGCCGAAGCGCCGCCTGCTGATGGTCATGATTTCGCTCCTGTGTTGGGGACTTCCGCTGGTTGGAACGGTGGGGGACTCCGCCGTCAGGCCTCGCGCTTGCGCACCATGTCGGCGTAGACGGCGAAGAGGATGACGATGCCGAGGATGACGTTCTGCCACTCCTGGGGGATGGACATGATCTGCAGTCCGTTGTTGATGACCGAGATGATCAGGGCGCCGATGACGGTGCCGACGATCGACCCCTTGCCGCCGGCGAGCGAGGTGCCCCCGATGACCACCGCGGCGATGGCCTGCAGCTCGTAGCCCATCCCGGTCGCCGGCTGCGCCGATCCCAGCCGCGCGGAGATCATCACGCCGGCGAGCCCGATGAACAGCCCGGCGAAGGTGTAGATGATGATCTTCCACTTCTTGACGTTGATGCCCGACAGGGCGGTGGCCTCCTCGTTCGAGCCGATGGAGTAGGTGTAGCGCCCGAGGAGGGTGCGGGTGAGGAGGATGCCGGAGATGATGGCCGCGGCGGCCAGGACGAGGACGGCGTTGGGGAAGTTCGGGATCAGGTTGCCGGTCGAGATCTTCACGTAGCCCGGGTCGTCCGAGAAGTAGATCGGTGCGCTGTGCGAGATGACCAGCGCGAGGCCCTGCGCGACCAGCATCATCGCGAGCGTGGCGATGAAGGGTGGGATCTTGAGGATCGCCACGTTGAACCCGTTGACCAGGCCGATGAGTCCACCGAACAGGATGGCCATGATGACACCGAGCAGCACGGGCATGCCCATGTTGGTGATGAAGACCCCGGACATCACGGCGCACAGGGCCATGCCGGTGCCGATGGACAGGTCGATACCTGCGGTGATGATGACGAAGGTCGTGCCGAGGGCCAGGGTGCCGATCACCACGGTGGAGAACAGGATGCTCGTGATGTTGGAGTAGGTGAAGAAGTTCGGGCTGGCCAGTGAGAAGAACGCGAAGATGATCAGCAGGCTCGCGAAGGCGAGGAACTGCTGGAGGCGTTCCTTCAGTCGGCCGGTGACACCGGACGCAGTGGCCGCGTCGTCGGTGGTGTCGGACGCGAGGGCGCTGGTCATCGGGTTTCGGCCTCCTTGGTCTGGCGTGCCGTGCCGGTCTGGGTCGCGAGCTCGCGCGCGTCCGCGGCGCTCTCGTCGGGTCGCAGGGTGGCGAGGTGCATGACGTCTTCCTGGGTGGCCTCCGCGGCGGACAGCTCGCCGGTGACCCGGCCCTCGCTCATCACCACGATGCGGTGCGACATCCGCAGGATCTCGGGTAGCTCGGAGGAGATCATGATGATCGACTTCCCTTGGGAGGCCAAGCGGTTCAGGAGGTCGTAGATCTCCTCCTTCGCGCCGACATCGATGCCTCGGGTGGGCTCGTCGAAGATCAGCACGTCGCAGTCCTTCACCAGCCACTTGGCGATGACGACCTTCTGCTGGTTGCCTCCGGAGAGGTTCTTCGTCGTCTGCGAGATCGAGGGCGTCTTGATCCGGAGGGTCGTGACGTACTCCTGGGACTTCGCGCGTGCGGCGCGGTCGTGAACGAATCCCCATCTGCTGAACCGCTCGGCGAGGGAGCTCAGGGCGATGTTGGCCCCCACCGGCTGGTCGAGGAGCAGGCCGAACTGCTTGCGGTCCTCGGACAGGTAGCCGATCCGGTGGCGTGCCGCGTCGGCGGGGGTGCGGACCTTGATCGACCGGCCCCGGAGCATGAGCTCGCCCGACGTGATGTGGTCGGCGCCGACGATGGCACGGGCGACCTCGGTGCGCCCCGCCCCCATGAGCCCGGCGAATCCGAGGATCTCGCCTTCCTTGAGGTCGAACGAGACGTCCTTCAGCAGGTCCTTGGTGCTCAGGCCCCGGACGGACAACAGGGTCTCGCGATCCGCCCGGACGTTCTCCGGCGTGGCGTCGCTGGTGAGCTTCCGGCCGACCATCATGGCGATGACCTCGGGCATCGAGGTCGAGTCGGTCTCGACCGTGTCGACGTACTCGCCGTCCCGGATCACGGTGATCCGGTCGGAGATGGCCTTGAGCTCCTCCATCCGGTGCGAGACGTAGATGACTCCCGTGTCGGGCCGGACGAATCTGCGGATGAGCTCGTGCAGTCGGGCCACTTCGGCGTCGTTGAGGGCCGCGGTCGGCTCGTCCATGATCAGGACGCGCGCGTCGAACGACAGCGCCTTCGCGATCTCCACCATCTGCTGCTTGGCCACGGTCAGGTTGCCCACGACCTCGCGCGGCTTCAGCGGCAGACCGAGCCGGTCCAGCAGCTCCGCTGCCTGCCGGTTGAGGGCACGGTGGTTGACCCAGAAGCCGCCGGACCGGGGCTCGCGGCCGATGAAGATGTTCTGGGCCACGGTCAGGTGCGGCATCAGGTTGAACTCTTGGTGGATGATGCTGATCCCGCGCTCGAGGGCGTCGCGTGGGCCGGACACGTCCAGGGGGCGGCCGTCGAAGGTGAAGTGTCCGCTGTCCGGGGTGTAGACCCCGGACAACAACTTCATCAGGGTGGACTTGCCGGCACCGTTCTCACCCACCAGTGCCAGCACCTCACCCGCACGGAGCTCCAGTCGCATGTCGGACAACGCCCGGACACCGGGGAACTCCTTGTTGACCCCCTCCACCTGGAGCAGGGGTGTCCCGCTCGCGCGTGTCGCCTCGGTCGTCATCCGGGCACCTCCGGATCACGACGGGACACGACACCCTTGCGCAGCAGCGCGTTGCCATAGGTCCGCGTCTCACCCGTGCGCACGATGACGTATGCGGAGCCGGCCCCCTCGTAGAAGTCGAACCGCTCGAGGTGGCGCACCTGCGTCTCGTCCACCCGCGCGGCCCGGATGAGCTCCTGCTGGACCGGCAGGACGGCACCGTCGGCGGAGCGCATCAGGTCGAGGGCCGGTGCGTCATCGAGCGGGAGAACGCTGCGAACGGCCGCCACCAGCTCCGGTGTGCCGACGCCGGGCAGGGTGACACAGCGGTTGGCCAGGCGCTGGGCCGGGAAGTGCGCATCGGCCAACACGATCGCATCGGAGTGCCCCATCGCATCCAGGTGATGGAGCAGCTCCCCTGTGAGCAGCGGATTGATCTGACTGAGCACTCCGGCTCCCTTCAGAAATCGATTTCGCAAGTGTAGAGACGCGACGTGGACGGGTCAACAGATGGGGTGCCCTCGTCGGCGGTAGGTGCGGTCTGCGGTGCCGGCGAAGAAGGTTGCCTGTTCGGTGGCCGAGAGTCCCACGGCGAGGGTGGTCGCGAGGTCGATCGTCGCCGGGTAGCCGCCGTGGGCCGTCGTCATCGGCCAGTCACTTCCGTACATCAGGCGGTCGACACCGAAGCAGTCGAGCGCGGTGTCCCAGATCCGGCGCACCGCGTCGGCGGTGAACGGGGCGCCCGGCGCCTGCAGTCCCGACACCTTGGCGCTGACGTTCCCGCAGGCCGCCAACGAGCGGAGGGAGGCGGCCCACCTGTCCTGCTCCTCGCGGGCCCGTGGCGGCTTGCCGAGGTGGTCGAGCACGAGCCGCAGGTCGGGGAGCGCCCGGGCGAGGGCCGTGGCGGCGTCGAGGTGTCGCGGCCAGGCGTCCGGGACGTCGAAGGTCAGTCCGCGTTCGGCCACCAGCCGCAGCGAGCGACGAACGGCCGGGAGCTCCAGGAAGTCGTCCCGCGGGTCGTCGTGCACCAGGTGCCGGAGCCCGCAGAAGGCCGGGTGCTCGGACCAGGTGTCGAGCTGGCGTTCGGCGGTGGCCGGGTCGTCGAGCTGCACCCAGCCGACGACTCCCGCCACCCAGTCGTGGTGGTCGGCAACGTCGAGGAGGTAGGCGGTGTCACGGACCGAGTCCTCGGCCTGCACCAGGACGGCGCCGTCCACGCCGGCGGCGGCGAGCTGGGCCGCGGCCTGCTCCGGCGTGAAGGTGGCATGGAGGGGGCCGTGCTCGGGCGTGAGCCAGGCGTAGTCGCCGACGGTCAGGTCCCAGACGTGCAGGTGGGCGTCGAGGACGGGGCGCGGAGGCGTCATACCCTCACCAGCTCCTGGTCGGCAAGGGTGCTCCACAACTCCTCGGGCAGGGGAGTGGCGATCCGCTCGGCGTTCTGCCGGACCTGCTCGGGCGTCGCGCCGCCGGCGACGACGGTGCGGACGATCGGGTGGCGCAGCGGGAACTGCAGTGCGGCCGTGGGAAGGTCGGTGCCGAACGCCTCGCAGACCTTGGCGATGGCGCGCACCCTGTGCAGCACCTCCGCGGGCGGCTCGTGGTATTCGTAGAGGCCGTCCGGCGAGGGGTGCGGCTCGGCGAGCAGCCCGGAGTTGAAGACGGCGGCCGCGACCACCCGGATGCCGTGCCGAGTGGCGGTCGGCAGCACCGACCGCGCGGCGCTCTGGTCCGCGAGGGTGTGGCGCCCCGCCACCATCAGCAGGTCGAGGTCCGCGCGGCGTGCTCCGGCCAGCAGCGCGTCGTTGGACATGGAGCCCAGCCCGACCTCCGCGACGAGTCCTTCGTCGCGGAGGCTCACGATGGCCGGCACGCCTGTGGTCATTGCGGATTCGAGTTCGTGCCGCTCGGGGTCGTGCAGGTAGGCGATGTCCACCCGGTCCAGGCCCAGCCGCTCCAGGGACTCCTCGAGGCTGCGGCGGATGCCTGCTGCCGAGAAGTCCCACTCCCGGCGGTGGGTGACGGGCACGACGAAGTCGTTGGCCAGGTCGAGCTGCTCCGTGGGGTTCGGCTCGGGCACGAGGAGGCGACCGACCTTGGTGGACACGACGAACTCGTCCCGCGGCTTGGTGGACAAGAACGCACCAAGGCGTCGCTCGGACAGGCCCAACCCGTAGTGCGGCGCCGTGTCGAAGGAGCGGATCCCGCTCTCCCACGCGGCCTCCAGGAGTGCGGCGGCCTCCTCGTCACTGATCGCGCGGTGCAGGTTGCCCACGTTCGCTGCCCCGTAGGACAGCCGCGTCATCCGCGCGCCGAGCGGCGAGTCGTCAGGCATGGCGGGGATGGCGGTATTCGGTGAGGGAGGTCGCCAGCATCTCGGTGCCGGCGCCGGGTTCGCTCGGCGCGAGGTAGTGACCGCGTTCGACGCGCGCCGGCACGACGAAGTGTTCGTGCAGGTGGTCGACGTACTCGATGACCCTGTGCTCCATGGTCCCGGAGACGGCGACGTAGTCGAACATCGACAGGTGCTGGACGGCCTCGCACAGGCCGACGCCGCCGGCGTGCGGGCACACGGGCACGCGGAACTTCGCCGCGAGCAGCAGGATCGCGAGGTTCTCGTTGACACCCGCCACCCGGGAGGCGTCGATCTGGGCGATCTGCAACGCCTCCGCCTGCAGGAACTGCTTGAACATGACTCGGTTGGCGAGGTGCTCGCCGGTGGCGACCGGCACCGGCGCGATGCCTCGGGCGATGGCGGCGTGGGCCAGGACGTCATCGGGGTTGGTGGGTTCCTCCACCCAGGCGAGGTCGAAGGGCTTCAGCTCACCGATCCAGGAGACCGCCTCGCTCACCTCCCACCGTTGGTTCGCGTCCACCGCGATCCGGACGTCGGGCCCGACAGCCTCGCGCGCCAGCGCGAGCCGCCGCACGTCATCGGCGCGGTCGGCACCGACCTTCAGCTTGATCTGGCCGAAGCCCTGCTCGACGGCCTCGGTGCACAAGCGGACCAGCTTGGCGTCGTCGTAGCCGAGCCAGCCCGGGGTGGTCGTGTATGCGGGGTACCCCTCCGTGCGGAGCCGCTCGGCCCGCTCCTCGCGGCCCGGCTCGGCGCGGCGCAGGATCGCCAGGGCCTCGTCTCGCGTGAGCGCGTCGGAGAGGTAGCGGAAGTCGACCAGGTCGACCAGCTCCTCCGGGGACATCGTGGCCAGCAGCTGCCACAGCGGGAGGCCGGCGCGCTTGGCCTTGAGGTCCCACAGGGCGTTGACCACGGCGCCGATCGCCATGTGCATCACGCCCTTCTCCGGACCGAGCCAGCGCAGCTGCGAGTCGTGCACGAGCTCGCGCCAGACCGCGCCGAGATCCCCGAGGAGCGCGTCGACGTCCCGTCCCACCAACTGGGCCTCGAGCGCACGGATGCCCGCCACCTGCACGTCGTTGCCCCGGCCGATGGTGAACACGAAACCGTGCCCCTCGAGGGCGTCCGCCGCGTCGGTGCACAGCCGCAGGTAGGCCGCGGAGTAGTCCGGGTCGGGGTTCATCGCGTCCGAGCCGTCCAGGGCGGACGACGTGGGGAACCGCACGTCGCAGGTGTGCAGTGCGGTGATCGTGCTCACGTGGGTTCCTCCGCCCGGGGACAATGCTCTGCCGAGGGTAGAGATCGGAGGTCTCCTCGTCAATCACCGGACCCGGGTGACTCTGATCGCCGTGATCCCCGACCAGAGACCGCTAGAGTTCCGATGTCCCATCGGATCATGGCGCCGCCGTGCGGCAGACAGGAGCACTCGTGTCAGGAGAATTCGACGGACTGGTCGCGGTCGTCACCGGCGGAGCCTCGGGTATCGGCGCCGCGGTCGCTCGGGAGCTCAGGGCGGCCGGTGCGCGGGTGGCCGTGCTCGACCTCGCGCCGAGCGCCGACGACACGATGCTGTCGATCGGGACGGACGTCCGGGACGACGCCTCGGTCCGGCAGGCGGTCGCGGAGGTGGTCGAGCAGCTGGGTGGTGTGGACGTGCTGGTCAACAACGCCGGGATCGGCGCGCAGGGCACGGTGGCGGACAACTCGGACGAGGAATGGGCGACGGTCCTCGACGTCAACGTGGTCGGGATGGCTCGGGTGTCTCGCGCCTGCCTTCCCCACCTGCGACGGTCGTCGGCTGCGGCCATCGTCAACACCTGTTCCATCGCGGCGACGGCCGGCCTGCCGCAGCGAGTGCTCTACAGCGCGAGCAAGGGCGCCGTCCTCGCACTGACCCGGGCGATGGCGGCGGACCACCTGCAGGAGGGGATCCGGGTCAACTGCGTCAACCCCGGCACCGCGGACACGCCCTGGATCGGACGGCTCCTGGACAGGGCCGAGGACCCCGACGCGGAGCGGGCCGCACTGAACGCCCGCCAACCGCACGGGCGGCTGGTGTCGGCCGAGGAGGTCGCCCAGGCGGTCGCCTTCCTCGCCAGCCCGCGGGCCGGTTCGACCACGGGTGTCGATCTCCCCGTCGACGGCGGCATGCAGGCACTGCGACTGCGGCCACGGACCGAGTCTTGACTCCTGAAATCGATTTCTGACACGCTGCGGTGGTGCCACCCAGTGCGGCGTCAGGCCTGGACGAAGACGCTCGCTACGACGAATGCCACGGTCCACGAAGGAGATCCAGATGTCGGCCTACACCCTGCCCCGCCCGGCCGAGCGGCCCGCTGCCGCACCCAAGACGGTCTACACCGTGGCCAGTGGTGACCTCCGGCCAGCGGCCAACGAGACCTGCTGGCCGACCCAGCGCAAGCTCGAGTCCGACCTGACGCGCGCCGTGGAGTCGTTCGGGTGGACGGTCGAGCGGGGGCACCCGGTGGACGAGACCAAGGGACACGGCTTCATCGACAGCCAGGCCGCGGGGATCCGGGTGTTCCGCGACCTTCCGGTGGATGCACCGATCATCGTGGTCGAGGCGGTGTGGCAGTACAGCCACCACGTCCTCGCCGGCCTGCGCTCCCATCAGGGGCCGATCCTCGTCGTCGCCAACTGGAACGGCGAGTTCCCTGGACTGGTGGGCCTGTTGAACCTCACCGCCAGTCTCACCAAGGCCGGTGTGAAGCACTCGGCGCTCTGGAGCGAGGACTTCACGGACACGTGGGCACTGACCGGTCTGCGCACCTGGCTGGACACCGGCGAGCTGACCCACGACCAGAGCCACGTCCGCGACCTGCCACCGCTCCGCGCCGTCGACGAGGTCGAGCTGGGGCGTGCGGTCGCCGAGACCCTGCGCACCGACAAGGCGATCATGGGCGTCTTCGACGAGGGTTGCATGGGGATGTACAACGCCATCTTCGACGACGAACTGCTCAACCCGCTCGGCATCTACAAGGAACGGCTGTCCCAGAGCGCCCTCGTGGTCGAGATGGGGAAGGTGACGGACGAGGAGGCGCGGGCCGTCCGGGCCTGGTTGGAGGACGCGGGCCTGGACTTCCGCACCGGCACCGACGAGGCGAGTGAGCTCACCGACGCCCAGTTGCACAGCCAGTTCAAGATGTACGTGGCGGCGATGCGCATCGCGGACGACTTCGGCCTGGACGCGGTGGGAATCCAGTACCAGCAGGGTCTCAAGGACGTCGTCCCGGCCAGCGACCTGGCGGAGGGCCTCATGAACGACCCGCACCGGCCGCCGGTGCGCAGCCGGGACGGGTCGCGGGAGCTGTATGCGGGCGCCCCCCTGCCGCACTTCAACGAGGTCGACCAGGGGGTGGCCGTCGACTCGCTGGTGACCAATCGGATCTGGACCGCGATGGGCCTCAACCCCGCCACCACCCTGCACGACATCCGGTGGGGCGAGCAGTACGGCGACGACTTCGTGTGGGTCTTCGAGATCTCCGGCTCCGTCCCCGCGTCCCACAACGGCGGCTACGACAAGTCGTGGAGCATGCGCCAGCCCCCGATGTTCTTCCCGCTCGGCGGCGGCACGCTCAGTGGTGTGTCGAAGCCCGGCCAGATCGTGTGGTCACGGGTCTTCCTCATGGACGGGCGCCTGCACGCCGACCTCGGGCGCGCCACGGTCGTCGAGCTCCCCGAGGCGGAGACGCAGCGCCGCCTGGACGCGACCAACCCGCAGTGGCCGATCATGCACGCGGTGCTGCACGGGGTCTCTCGCGACCAGATGATGGCCCGGCACAAGGCCAACCACGTCAACGTCGTCTATGCGCCCGACGGGGACACCGCCGACAAGGCCCTGCTCGCCAAGGCGGCGGCCTTCGACTCGCTCGGCATCGACGTGCACCTCTGCGGCGACGTGAGCGTCTGACCGGCGCCACGAGGGCCGGACGCTCTGACGACCAGGGAGTGGGGGTGGGCGGGGTGTCCGGTCAGTCGGCGGCGCTGCGGGAGCCGTCCGTGAGCGTGCGGGTGAGCCACAGCTCGACGCCCGCCACGTGGACGGTGGCCCAGGAGCGGGCGGCGTCCGGCTGGCGGGAGGCGATGGCCTCGGCGATCGCCTGGTGTTCCATGATGGTGCGTTCCACCGCCCCGGTCTCGGTCAGACCGCGCCACACCCGGGCACGCTGGGTGGAGCTCGACAAACCCTCGAGCAGCGAAGCGAGGACCGGGTTGCCGGCCCCGCGGGCGATCCGCTGGTGGAAGGCCATGTCGGACTCCACCAGCTCGTCCACGGACGGGTTGTCCCCGAGGTCGTGCAGCAGCGCGGTCAGCTCGGCCACGTCATCCTCGGTCATCGCGGTGGCCGCCTTGGCTGCCGCCGCGGGCTCGAGGATGCGTCGCACCTCCAGGAAGTGCAGCACGGTGTCGTCCTGGTGGAAGTCGACGACGAAACCCATGGCGTCCAGCAGCAGGCTGGCGTCCAGACTCGTGACGTACGTGCCGTCGCCGTGGCGGACGTCGAGCACGTGGATGAGGGAGAGCGCCTTCACGGCCTCCCGGAGGGAGTTGCGGGACAGCCCGAGTCGCTGGGCGAGGTCGGCCTCCCGCGGGAGTCGGTCACCGGGATGCAGCTCGCCGTCGACGATCATCTGTTTGAGCTTGGTGATCGCCTCGTCCGTGACCGCCATGCCAAACCTCCTTTGCCGGCACCGCAGCCGGCGTGCGCCTGCGCACACCCTAAGCCCGGCGACGACCCGCACTGCGTGCGGCGACATCCACCCGCCGGCCCCGTCGGAGGGACCGTGAGCAATCGTTTCCCGCCAGTAGGGTGCTGTCCAACCAGCGTTCGCGGCGCAGCGCCGTCGGACCGCAGCGGCTCTCCGGAGGAGACACGTGGCCAAGATCAGTGACGTCGCGCAGCGGGCGGGGGTCTCGGCCGCCACGGTCTCCCGGGCCCTCAACAACGTGCCCACGGTCGACCCGGTGCTGGCCGCCCGGGTCCGGGCCGCCGCGGCGGAGCTGGGCTACCGGCCCAACGCGGTCGCGCGGAACCTGCGGCGGCAGCGCACGGACGTGTGGGCGCTGATCATCTCCGACATCGCCAACCCGTTCTTCACCGCGGTGGCGCGCGGTGTCGAGGACGTGGCGCAGCGGCACGGCTACTCGGTGCTGTTGTGCAACGCCGACGAGGACCGGGCCAAGGAGGAGCGCTACCTCGCGGTGGCGGAGCAGGAACAGGTGGCCGGCGTCATCATGTCGCCGAACATGCGGGGGAGCGACGTGTCCCGGCTGACGGACGCGGCCATCCCCCTGGTCACGGTGGACCGTGCCATCCGCCAACCCGTGGACTCGGTGATGGTCCACTCCCGGGACGGAGCGCGCGAGGCGACCAGTCATCTGCTGTCCAACGGGTGGCGCCGCCCCGCCTGCATCACGGGTCCCGAGCACGCCAACACGGCCCAGGAGCGCCTGTCCGGTTACCTCGAGGCGCTCGGGAGCCGACGCCGGCGATCGGCCGGGCGGCTGGTGCGGCACACGGACTTCCAGGCCGAGAGCGCCCGACACGCGATGAGCTCGCTGCTGGACGAGCGCCACCCACCGGACTCGGTCTTCATCGCCAACGCCACGATGGCGCTCGGCGCGCTGGGCGAGCTGAGGCACCGTGGCCTCCAACCCGGGCGCGACCTCGGGCTGGTCACGTTCGACGACGCGCCCTGGGCCCGGTTCATCGACCCTCCGCTGACCGTCGTGGCGCAGCCCGCCTACGACATCGGGGCCACCGCGGCGGAGCTGTTGTGCGACCGGCTCGCGGGCTCGGCGTCCACCCGGGCGCGCCACGTGAGGCTGTCCACCGAGCTCATCGTCCGGGAGAGCTCCCGGCGCCCCGACTGACCGCGACCACGCCTCGGGCGCAACGCCGGGCGAGGTCCACGAGAAGCCGGCCGAACCGACGTACGCTCGACGCCGCAGCACCCCCGACCTGACCGACCCGAGGCCGTGAGCGCACCGCCGCGCGGTCGCACCGTCCCGGCCTGCCAAAGGTGAGAGCGCCCGACCATGATCCTGTTCGAGAACGTCACGAAGAAGTACTCCGTCAAGGACGCTCCGGCGCTCGACGACGTCTCGGTCGAGATCGGCCGGGGGGAGTTCGTCTTCGTCGTGGGCACCTCGGGGTCGGGCAAGTCCACGATGATGCAGCTGATCATCCGCGAGCAGCTGGCCACGTCCGGCCGCGTGCTCGTGGCCGGCCGCGAGCTCTCCCGGCTGCCGACCCGCAAGGTCCCGGCGCTGCGCCGCGAGATCGGCACCGTCTTCCAGGACTTCCGACTGCTGCTGGGCAAGAACGTCTACCAGAACGTCGCGTTCGCGTTGCAGGTGCTCGGCAAGTCCCGGCACACGATCAAGCAGTTGGTGCCCGAGACCCTCGAGCTGGTCGGGCTCGAGGGCAAGGAGAAACGGTTGCCGCACGAGTTGTCCGGCGGGGAGCAGCAGCGCGTGGCCATCGCCCGCGCGGTGGTCAACAAGCCGGTCATCCTGCTGGCCGACGAGCCCACGGGAAACCTCGACCCCGAGACCAGCGCCGACATCGTGCACGTGCTCGAGCGGATCAACCGCACCGGGACGACCCTGGTCATGGCCACGCACGACACGAGCATCGTCGACAACTTCCGGCGCCGCGTGGTGGAGCTGCACGACGGGCGGCTCGTCCGCGACCAGGCCCGCGGGGTCTACGCCCAGCCCGCCGACTGACCTGTGTTGACGTAGGAGACCCATGCGATTGCAGTTCATCCTCAGCGAGATCGCCGGCGGCGTCCGCCGCAACAAGTCGATGGTGATCTCGGTCATCCTCGTGTCGATGGTCTCGTTGTTCTTCCTCGGCTCGGGTCTGCTCGCCCAGCGCCAGGTCGACACCGCAAAGGGCTACTGGTACGACAAGATCCAGGTGTCGATCTTCCTGTGCACCAAGCAGTCGGACACGCCCTCGTGCGCGGCGGGTGCGGTCACCGACGGGCAGCGGGAGCAGCTCCGGTCCGAGCTGGAGGACCTGAAGCCGCTGGTGCAGCGGATCTACCACGAGACCTCGGAGCAGGCCTACCAGCGCTTCCAGGAGCAGTTCCGCAACAGTCCGATCGTGGACAGCGTGCCGAAGGGCTCGATCAACGAGAGCTTCCGGGTGCAGCTCGCCGACCCCACGAAGTACCAGGTCGTGGCCAGCTCCTTCCAGGGCGCTCCCGGGGTGGAGAGCGTCGAGGACCAACGCGGTGTGCTCGACAAGTTCTTCACCTTCTTGGGCATGCTCAGTCTGAGCGCCATCGCACTGGCTGCGGTGATGGTGATCTGCGCGATCCTGCTCATCGTCACCACGATTCGGCAGACCGCCTTCAGCCGCCGCCGCGAGACGCGGATCATGCGGCTCGTCGGCGCCTCGGCCTTCGTCATCCACCTGCCGTTCATCATCGAGACGGTGCTGGCCACCGTCGTCGGCGCCGCCCTGTCGGTCGGTCTGCTCTGGGCGATGGTGCACTACGGCATCACCGGGTTCCTGGCCGAGAACCTCTCCGGTTCCTCGGGCGGGTTGCTCAGCTTCATCGGGGTCGGTGACGTGTGGGTCATCGCTCCGTGGCTGTTCGGGGGCGCGGTGCTGCTGGCCGTGGTCACCTCCTGGTTGACCCTCCGCCGCTACCTGCGGGTATGACGTGCTGGGCGCCGCCCGCGCGCCCGGACACTCCGGCCGACACGTCCTGAGGTCCCCCACCTGTCCTGTTACTGGTGGTACCAATGTTGCTCATGAGCACGTCGCCCCCGTCCTGCCTGCCCTCTCGCCGGCGGCTCCGGGCGGCTGCCGTCGTGACGGGGTCCTTGGTGACGGCGTCGCTCGTGGCGGGCCTCGCGGCACCACCGGCGACCGCCGGCACGTCCGGCAATGACGACCCGAGGGCACGCAAGCACCGGGTGGACCGCAAGATCGACCAGAAGAAGGACCAGCTGGCCGACACCTCCGCCGCGCTCACCCGCTCCTACAAGCGGCTGCGGGAGACCAAGCAGGAGGTCGCCGACGCGCGCGCTGCGTTGCGCCGCGCCAACGCCAAGGTCAAGGCGGCGGACAAGAAGAACCGGGAAACCGGCCGACAGCTCGAGGTGGCCAAGGCGGACGAGGCGAAGGCCACGACCGCGTTGCGCAAGACCGCCGCCGACCGGAAACAGACCGAGGCCGCGGTGGGGGACATCGCACGGCACACCTACCAGCGGGGTGGCCTGGGGTCGCTCTCGCTGACCCTGCAGGCGCTGAGTGGCGGCCCCAACCCGGCCGACCGGATGTCGCTCGCCAACACGGTGATGCGTTATCAGGCCAAGACCCTGGCCCGGCTGACCACCGAGAGCGCCCAGCGGCGGGCCCAGGAGGACCACCTGTCCGCGGTGCGCCGGGAGGTGGCGCGGCTCAAGGCCAAGGCCGAGGCCGGGCTGCTCGAGGCCAAGCAGGCCAGGGCCAAGGCGCAGCGGGCCAAGCACTCGGTGGAGCGGAGCCTGGCCAAGCAACGCGCGCGGAACCGTGCGTTCCAGGCACAGAAGAAGCGTGAGCGCGCCCAACTGCACCGGATGCAGCGGCAGTCCGACAAGCTGGAGAAGATCCTCAAGGCGCGGGCCAAGGCTGCCCGTGAGCGCGCCGCCAAGCGCCGGGCCGCCAAGGCTCGCGCCGAGGCCCGCGCCAGGGCGGCTCGTGCCCGTGCGGCACAGAGCGAGTCCCGGTCGAGCTCGCACACGTCGGTCAACCCGGCACCGCGCCGCGGCGGCTTCCTGAGCTACCCGCTGATCGCGCCGATGTCGTCGCCCTTCGGCTACCGCTACCACCCCATCCTGCACATCCAGATGCTGCACGCCGGTCAGGACTTCGCCGCGGCCTGCGGCACCCCCGTGCGTGCCGCAGCGAGCGGCACGGTCATCGACGCCGGCTGGCGTGGCCCGTCCGGGCAGCGGGTCACCGTCGACCACGGGATGGTGAACGGCGTCGACCTGGCGACCGCCTACTACCACCTGTCCCGGATCGTCGTCTACGGCGGACACGTCGAACGCGGCCAGCTGCTGGGCTACTCGGGCACGACCGGGCGTTCCACCGGCTGCCACATGCACTTCGAGACGCGGGAGAACGGCGTCCCGGTCAACCCGATGAAGTGGCTGTAGGAGC
>CAYRLV010000035.1:15477-18078 GCA_964425155.1 uncultured Ornithinicoccus sp.
GCGAGGCGACTCTTGCCGGCCCGGAGCCGCGGACCGAGGGGATAGCGTGGCCCGGTAGGTGAGCGGACGGCATACGATGGCCGTCGTTTTCCCGCGCCCAAGGAACCATCCGAGGGCCGCGGGTGTCTCACCGCAGGGACCACACCACACGAAAGGGGCCACGGTGGCGAAGGAGCACGGGCGCAAGCTCGTCGCGAGCAACCGCAAGGCTCGCCACGACTACCTCATCGAGGACACGGTCGAGGCCGGCCTCGTGCTGATGGGCACGGAGGTGAAGTCGCTGCGGATGGGGCGTGCCTCACTGGTCGACGGCTTCGCCACCGAGCGCAACGGTGAGCTGTGGCTCGAGGGTGTGCACATTCCCGAGTACCTGCAGGGCAACTGGACCAACCACTCGGCCCGTCGCCGGCGCAAACTGCTGCTGCACCGGCACGAGATGGACAGGCTGATCGCGAAGAGCCGCGACGCCGGACACACGATCGTGCCGTTGTCGCTGTATTTCAAGGACGGCCGGGCCAAGGTCGAGCTCGCCGTGGCGAAGGGCAAGAAGCAGTACGACAAGCGGCAGGCGCTGCGGGAGCGGCAGGACCAGCGCGAGGCGGAACGCGCCATGTCGGCGAGAGTGAGAGCGAGGGGCGGCCGGTGACGAAGGTGGGGGTTATGGGAGCACTGAGGGTGCTCAGGGCACTACTCGCCGTGGCGGCGATGCTGGCTCTGCTGGTGGGGCTGCCGGCGGGCTCGGCCCAGGCCGCGTCCGGCGAGCGGATCATCTCGTTCGACGCCGACTACCAGGTCAACGCGGACGGGTCGATGGATGTCACCGAGACGCTGAAATGGCAGTTCGGCCCGGGCGAGCACCACGGCATCAAGCGCTACATCATCACCTCGCAGGGCTACAAGAACGAGACCGACCGGTTCCGCACCTACGAGCTGACGGGGGAGAGCGCGTCCAGTCCCACCGGGGCGCCCACCGACATCCAGAAGTCGCAGTCCGGCGCCAACACGGTCCTGCGGATCGGCGACCCGGACCAGACCGTCGAGGGAACGCAAACGTATGTCGTGAAGTATCGCCTCGCGCACGTGGTCAACCACATCACCGAGGGCGGCAACGACCACGTCGAGCTGTTCTGGAACGTCACGGGCAACGAGACGACGATCCCCACCGACAAGGTGACCGTCACCGTGCACGGTCCCGGCGCGGTCTCCAAGGCGGCCTGCTACTACGGCGCCTACCAGAGCACCGACCGGTGCGAGGCCAACGCCGGTGGCACAGCGACCTTCTCGGCCCAGAACATCGGTCCTCGCGAAGGCGTCACCATCGTCGCCGCGATGCCGACGAACGCGTTCACGGACACCTCGCCGCAACTGGTCGAGGGATCGTCGGACAGCTACGAGCCGACGCCCTTCCACTCGCTCTCGCCCGGCACCGCCAAGACCTTCACGCTGCTCAGTGCCGGAGGGGGCATCCTGATCGCGCTGCTGGCCGCCGGGCTGATGGGCAGCATGGTCTGGCGGCACGGGCGGGACGAGCAGTTCGCCGGGGTCACCCCCGGCCTCACACCGGCCGACGGTCAGCCGGCCCACGTCGTGCGGGGCGCGAAGCGACCGGTGGCGGTGCAGTTCCAGCCACCCGAAGGGGTGCGAGCCGGGTTGCTGGGCACCATCATCGACGAGCAGGCCAACACCATCGACGTGAGTGCGACCGTCATCGACCTCGCGGTCCGCGGGTTCCTGCGGATCGAGGAGGTCAAGGCCGGCGGCCTCGGTGGTCTCGTCGGGCGCAAGGACTGGCAGCTCACCCGGCTCGTGCCGCCGGACGGGGAGCAGCTGCTGCCCTACGAGCAGACCGTGCTGTCCGGGATCTTCAAGGAGTCCAACCCGGTCCTGCTGTCCGACCTCAAGAACAAGTTCCACTCCACGCTGGAGCGGGCCCAGGGCCAGCTCTACCAGGAGGTCGTGGCCCGACGGTGGTTCCGCAAGTCACCGCAGGCCCAGCGCAGCGGTTGGCGGGGCCTCGGCATCGTGCTGCTCGTCGCGGGTGTCGCCGTCCTGTTCTACTGGGGTTTCAAGAGCCACCAGCTGGATGCACGCGGCGGACTCAGCCTCGGGGTGCCGTCCGGGGTGTTCCTCGGCGGTGGTCTGATCGTGGCCGGGCTGCTCACCTGGTTCCTGGGGCAGCGGATGCCGGCGCGCACCGCGGTGGGCAGTGCGGTGCTCGCCCAGTCGGAGGGGTTCCGGCAGTACCTCCTCACGGCCGAGGCGAACCAGATCCGGTTCGAGGAGGCACAGGACATCTTCAGCCGGTACCTGCCCTACGCCGTCGTGTTCGGCGTGGCCGACAGGTGGGCCCGAGTCTTCGGCGAGGTCGCTGAGGCCGCAGCGGCGGCGGGCCGGCCGATGATGATGCCGACCTGGTACGTCTTCGCCGGCACTCCCGACTTCGGCGGGTTCGCCGGAATCGCGACCGGGGTGGACAACTTCTCCTCGATGGCCAGCGGCACCTTCACCAGCACGCCGGGATCGTCCGGCGGCAGTGGCTTCTCCGGCGGGGGCGGCTTCTCCGGCGGCGGCGGCGGGGGCGGCGGCTCCAGCTCCTGGTGA
>CAYRLV010000036.1:0-13595 GCA_964425155.1 uncultured Ornithinicoccus sp.
ACGACTGGAAGAAGGCGGGCATCAAGGTCAAGCCGGTCAGCAAGCCGTGGTCCGGTGGATACCTGGACGGCACCGAGCAGGGCAAGGCGGCCGCCTACTTCCTCGGCTGGACCGGTGACTACGACAGCGCCGACAACTTCATCGGCACCTTCTTCACCGACACGGACAACGCGTTCGACACGAAGAACTACCCGTGGGGCAAGAAGCTGTCCAAGGAGTTGCAGGCGGCCGACTCCGAGCCCGACCCGGACAAGCGTGAGCAGCTGACCCAAGAGGTGAGCGCGAAGATCATGGAGGACTACCTGCCGGGCCTGCCGCTCAGCCACTCGCCGCCGGCCATCGTGGTCTCCGACAGGGTCCACGGCCTGGTGGCGAGCCCCCTGACGGCAGAGGACTTCTCGACGGTCACCATCTCGGAGTGATCGGGCACTGAGCCTGTGATGACGTATGGCGGGCCGGCCGCCTCGGCTGGCTGGCTCGCCATACCTCGCCGTTCCACTCGACCACTGGAAGGGTCTCCGTGCTGAAGTTCATCATCCGGCGGTTGCTGCAGATGGTGCTCGCCGTGTTCGTCCTGTCGTTGTTGTTGTTCGGCTGGCTGCGCTCGCTGCCCGGCGGCCCGGTGTCCGCCCTGCTCGGCGAGCGTGGCACGCCGGCGGACCGTCGGGCGCTGAAGGCCGCGCTCGGCCTGGACCAGCCGATCCCGGTGCAGTACCTCAAGTTCCTGGAGCGGGCGATCCACGGCGACTTCGGGGTGTCGACCGGCGTGTTGCCCGGCACCGACTCGATGCAGCTGTTCCTGGACCGGCTCCCGGCGACGGTGGAGCTGAGCTTCTTCGCGGTGGTGATCGCGGTGGTGCTGGGAGTCCCGTTGGGCTACCTGGCGGCCCGGCGACGGGGCAGCGCGCTGGACAGCGGCTCGGTGATGGTGTCCCTGGTCGGGGTGGCGGTCCCGGTGTTCTTCCTGGCGTTCGTGCTGAAGTACCTCTTCGCGATCCGGTTGGGGTGGCTGCCGCCGTCCAGCCGGGCGAGCAACGGGATCAACGCCACCCACGTGACCGGCTTCTTCACCCTGGACGGTCTGTTGACCCGCGAGTGGGACGCGTCGTGGGACGCGCTGAAGCACCTGATCCTGCCGTCGGTCGCGTTGGCGTCCATCCCGTTCGCGGTGATCTTCCGGATCACCCGGGCCTCGGTGCTGGACGTGCTCGACGAGGACTACGTGCGCACGGCGCGGGCGAAGGGCCTGACCCACCGGGTGGTGCGCGGTCGGCACGTCATGCGCAACGCGTTGATCCCGGTGGTCACGACGATCGGGTTGCAGATCGGCGCCCTCCTGGCCGGGGCGGTGCTGACCGAGCGGGTCTTCAACTGGCGGGGCATCGGGCAGGCTCTGGCCGACGGTTTCGAGAAGCGGGACTACGCGGTGTTGCAGGTCCTGATCATGATGGCCGCGCTGGGCTACATCGTGGTCAATCTGCTGGTCGACATCGCCTACGCGTTCATCGACCCCCGCGTCAGGTTGAGGTGAGCCGATGACTCCTCCCCGCAATCCGTTCTCCGGTGGGTCGAAGCGGTCGCGCATCGACGACCTGGCGGCCAGCACGGCGCGCAGACCCCGCGGTGGCTCCGACGGCGCTCGTGGCTCCGGTGGCTCCGGCGACTCGCCCGACGGCTCGTCCGGTGGCGGCACGGCGGTGCTGATCGACGACGCCGGCGCGGTCGACGACGAGAAGGGCGTCAGCCTGATCGCGGGGGCCTGGCAGCGGCTGCGACACGACTACATCTTTCTGGCCGGTCTGGTCATCGTGACGATCTTCGTCGTGCTGGCGGTGATCGCGCCGTGGATCGCCCCGCACGATCCGGGCAAACAGCTGCTGCTGGACCAGATCCGCCAGCAGACCAACCCGATCCCCGACCCGCAGCCGGGCTTCCCGCTGGGCGGTGACGCGGCCGGCCGAGACCTCCTCTCGCGAGTGCTGGTCGGGGCCCGGCAGACCCTGATCGTCGGCGTGATGGCCACGCTGGGCGGCCTGGCCGGCGGGGTGACGCTCGGCACGCTGGCGGGCGCGTTCGGCGGCTGGGTGGACGCCGTGGTGATGCGGATCGTGGACGTGATGCTGTCCATCCCCTCGTTGCTGATGGCGTTCAGCATCGCGGCGATCTTCGCGAGCGCGACGCAGTGGACGGTCATCCTGGCGATCGCGATCGTGCAGGTGCCGATCTTCGCCCGGCTGCTGCGCGGGTCGATGCTGGCCCAGCGGCACAGCGACCACGTGCTCGCGGCCCGCAGCCTGGGGGTGCGCACGACGCCGATCGTGCTGCGCCACATGCTGCCCAACGCGATCGGGCCGGTCATCGTGCAGGCGACCCTGGTGCTGGCCACCGCGATCATCGACGCCGCCGCGTTGTCCTTCCTCGGCCTCGGCAGCCCCGACGACACCGTCCCGGAGTGGGGCCAGATGCTGGGCCGGGCGCAGGACTTCTTCAACACCGAGCCGCACCTGGCGGTGTGGCCGGCGATGTGCATCATCGTCGTCGCGCTCGGCTTCACCCTGATGGGCGAGTCGCTGCGCGAAGCCCTGGACCCGAAGAGCAGGAGGTGACCCGGTGACCTCGTTCGTGACCGAGCCCGACCTCGGGACGCCCGGCGGGCCCGAGCCGCTGATGCAGGTGCGCGACCTGACCGTGGAGTTCGTCCGCCGCGGGCAGGAACCGTTCCGTGCCGTCGACGGCGTCAGCTTCGACGTCCGCGCCGGCCAGACCGTGGGCCTGGTCGGCGAGTCCGGGTGCGGCAAGTCGGTGACCTCGCTGGCGATCATGGGGCTGCTGCCGGCCCGGGGCAACCGGGTCAGCGGGCGGGTCGACTTCGACGGCACCAACCTGCTCGGCCTGCCCGATGCCGAGCTGCGCGACCGGCGCGGCCAGGACCTCGCGATGATCTTCCAGGACCCGTTGTCCTCACTGAACCCGGTCGTCCCGCTCGGCATCCAGGTGACCGAGGTGCTCGAGCGGCACAAGGGCATGCGACGCAAGGCGGCCCGGCCCCGCGCGGCAGCACTGCTGGAGAAGGTCGGCATCCCCGACCCGCGACGCCGGCTCACCGACTACCCGCACCAGCTGTCCGGCGGGATGCGCCAGCGCGCGCTCATCGCGATGGCGCTGGCCTGCGAGCCGCGACTGCTGATCGCGGACGAGCCGACCACCGCCTTGGACGTCACCATCCAGGCCCAGATCCTGGCGCTGCTTCGCGAACTGGTCACCGAATCCGGCACCGCGCTGATCATGATCACGCACGACCTCGGTGTCGTCGCCGGCCTCTGCGACGAGGTCAACGTCCTGTATGCCGGCCGCATCGTCGAGCGCGCCCAGCGCCACGAGCTGTTCCGCCGCCCCCGACACCCCTACACCGGAGGGCTGCTCGCCTCGATCCCGCGACTGGACAACCCACGGGGGCAGCGGCTCGACCCCGTGCCCGGGTCGGTCGCCGACAACATCCCGTGGACGCGAGCCTGCGCCTTCGCCCCCCGCTGCGGCAACGCGGTGGACGCCTGCCGGATCGAGACACCCGAGCTGGTGCCCGACCTCGGCGACCGCGAGCACCTGCTGCGCTGCCACAACCCGATCGAGGTGACGTCATGAACCAGTCGCCCACGACCTCCACCGACGACTCGACCGACCGGGCCACCGCCGGTGGTGACACCGACGACCTGCTGGTCGAGGTCGACGGCCTCAAGGTCCACTTCCCGATCAAGCGCGGGATCGTCTTCGACCGCACCGTCGGCCATGTCTACGCCGTCGACGGGATGGACCTGCGCATCCGCCGCGGCGAGACCTACGGCCTGGTCGGCGAGTCCGGATGCGGCAAGTCGACCTTCGGGCGTGCTCTGCTCCAGCTCGAACCGATCACCGAGGGCCGGGTCATCCTCGACGGCACCGACCTGGCCACCCTCAAGGGAGAAGCGCTGCGCGCCCGGCGGCGACACATGCAGATGGTCTTCCAGGACCCGCTCGGCAGCCTGGACCCCCGCCAGTCCGTGGAGTCCCTGCTGCTGGAGGGGATGAAGGCCCACGGCATGGCCAAGGACGGCGCGGCCGCCCGGACCCGCCTCAAGGAACTGCTCACGGCGGTCGGCCTGCCCGCCAGCGCGCTGGGCAAGTACCCGCACGAGTTCTCCGGCGGCCAGCGTCAGCGCATCGGCATCGCCCGGGCGCTGTCCGTCGACCCCTCGCTGATCGTGGCCGACGAACCGGTCAGCGCCCTCGACGTGTCCGTGCAGGCCCAGGTCATCAACCTGCTCGAGGACCTGCAGGACGAGTTCGGCCTCACCTACCTGGTCATCGCCCACGACCTGGCCGTGGTGCGACACATCAGCGACCGGATCGGCGTGATGTACCTCGGCGCGCTGGCCGAGGAGGCCGACGCCGACGACCTGTACGCCCACCCGCTGCACCCCTACACCCGCGCCCTGATGTCGGCCGTACCCGTCCCGGACCCCGAGGTCGAGGACACCCGCACCCAGATCCTGCTCGCCGGCGACCTCCCCAGCCCCGCACGCCCCCCACGAGGGTGCCGCTTCCACACCCGCTGCCCCTGGCGGCAGGACACCAAGTGCGACACCGAACGCCCCCAGCTGCGCACCGTCGACCTGCCCGGCGTGCCGGGCTCCCACCGGGTGGCCTGCCACTGGGCCGAGGAGATCGAACGCGGCGAGATCACCCCGCACGAGGTCACCGCGCAGGACATCACCGATCCCACCAGCGACGACTCCGACCACGGCGCACCCCTCGTCGGCGGACCGACCTCGGTCAACGAGATCGGTTAGGCCGCGCTGAGCCCCGTCGCGGGGCCGCGTCGAGGACACTGAGGGCAGGCACTCCTTGCTCGACAGGGTGCCGCCGGTTTGCGACGCTGAGGGCATGTCGAGGCTTCTGACCGAGGAAGAGATCACCCGTCAGCTGGCCGACCTGCCGGGTTGGACCCGCGAGGGTGACGCGATCACCGCGACCTATGACGCGCCGGACTTCCCGTCGGCGATCCGGCTGGTCGGCGAGGTGGGCGGCACGGCCGAGGAGATGAACCACCATCCGGACATCGACATCCGCTGGAAGAAGACGACCTGGCGGCTGTCCACCCACTCCGAGGGCGGGCTGACCCAGTTGGACGTCGAGCTGGCCCACCGGATTCGCGAGGCGGCGACGGATCTCGGCGCGACGGCCGGAGACGGCGCCGGCTGACGTGAACGCGACCCTGCCGGTCCACGACGAGCCGCACGATCAGGACGTCCAGGGCCGGCTCAACTGGCTCCGCGCCGGAGTCCTCGGCGCGAACGACGGCATCGTGTCCACGGCCGGGCTGGTCGTCGGTGTGGCGGGGGCGACCACCGGGCGGTCCGCCATCCTCATCGCGGGCGTCGCCGGTCTGGTGGCCGGTGCCATGAGCATGGCCGTCGGTGAGTACGTGTCGGTCAGCACCCAACGGGACAGCGAGCGGGCCCTGCTCGACAAGGAACGCCGGGAGCTGCGCGAGACACCGGACGAAGAACTGGCCGAGCTCACGGATCTGTATGTCGATCGCGGCCTCTCGCCCGGACTGGCCCGTCAGGTGGCGGTCGAGCTCACCGAGCACGACGCGCTCGCGGCGCACGCCGAGGTCGAGCTCGGTCTCGACCCGGACGAACTGACCAACCCGTGGCACGCCGCGCTGGCCTCCTTCCTCGCGTTCACGGTCGGGGCCCTGCTGCCACTGCTCGCGATCTCGCTCCCCGGCCCGACCTGGCGCGTCGAGGTGACCTTCGTGGCGGTCCTGCTCGCCCTGGCGGGCACGGGCTGGCTGAGCGCCCGGCTGGGGCAGGCGCCTCCGGGCCGCGCCGTCGCCAGGGTCGTGCTCGGTGGTGCCCTCGCGATGGCCGTCACCTTCGGCATCGGCAACCTGGTCGGCGTCGCCGTCTGAGCTTCCGCCCCACCTGACCCACCCCTCGTTGCGAATGGTTGTGGCATCAGCGCGAGGAATCCGCCTGCATCGCAACAACCATTCGCAGCAGGGGCGGGGGCTGGGGTGACCCGGGGCGCCGCGGTGACCGGAAGTACGCTCGGGGCGTGACCGACCTGCGCATCCTGGTGATCCAGCACGAGGACGAGTGCCCGCCGGAGTGGTTCGGTGCCTGGTGGGCCGATCTCGGCGTCACGGTCGAGGCCGTCGCCGCGCACCGGGGCGACCCCGTGCCGGACACGCTCGCCGAGCACGACGCCCTGGCCGTGCTCGGCGGCGAGATGGGCGCGAACGACGACGCCGAACACGCGTGGCTCACGCCGACGAAGCACCTGATCCGCGGGGTCGTGGAGCAGGAGCGACCGTTCCTCGGCATCTGCCTCGGTCACCAGCTCGCCGCCGTCGCGCTGGGCGGAGAGGTCAGGGTCAACCCGAACGGTCACGCCGTCGGGCTGACACCGGTGACCCGCACCGACGCCGGTCGCGAGGACCCGTTGCTGGGCACCATCCCCGACGGCACCGAGGCGATCCAGTGGAACAACGACGTGGTGACGCGGCTGCCGGAGGACGCGACCCGGCTGGCCACGGCGCCGGACGGCTCCGTGCAGGCCGCCCGGTTCGGCACCTGGGCCTGGGGCGTCCAGTTCCACCCCGAGACCTCACCGCGGCAGTTCCGCAGCTGGACCGTCGACAAGCCGTCAGCGGCCGTCCCCCGGGAGGACGGCATCGACGTGCCGGCGGTCTCCGCCGCCATCGACGCGGCGGAGGAGCGACTGCGGACGGCCTGGCGTCCACTCGCCGAACGGTTCGCCGCGCTGGCCCGGGACGCGACCGAAGCGGCAGCCTCCCGGCTGGGCGACCCCTCTACCGCCTGACCGCGACGTAGTCGACGCGGGTGCGCTGGATGTAACGCGTCGTGGCCGACACCACGGCATACCACCGGCCGGACGAGGTGGCCTTGAACCGCTTGCTGTAGGTGCCCGTGCTGCCCACCAACGCCGTCCCCCGGTACTGCTTGACGCCGCCGGACTTGCCCGGGGCGAAGTAGATCCGGACCCGGGTCCCCTTGCCGGCCTTGCGGTAGCGGTAGGTCGTCTCGTTCAGCCGGGTGACCTTGCCCTTCACCGTGACCGCGCCGCCCTTGCGCACCGGCTCCGGGCTGGCGTTGAAGGTGAGGCCGACGTTGCCGCGCACGTAGGAGGTCGCGAAGCGGGTGATGTCGTAGTCGATGTCACGATTTCCCGAGTAGTCCAATCCGTCCAGATTCACCTCGGTCGTGTACTTGCCCCAGTCGTCGTATCGGAACACCGTCGAACGAGCCGTCCACGTGTCGGTGTTGCTGGTGTTCCTGGTGCGCTTGAAGGAAGTGAAGTACTCCCAGCCATAGGCGCTCTTGAGTGCGGGCTCCGCGTCCGCGTCCCACGAGTAGTAGGTCCAGTCGCTCTTGCGCATGGTGTTGCTCGGGTCGCTGACCTTGACGGTGAGCGTGGCACGAGGCCGGTTGCTGGCGGTGACGGTGACGTTGCTGACCTTCACCGAGGTGATCCGCGGGGCGCGGACGGTGTCGGCCGCGGCCAGCGCCGCGGGCTCGGCCTGGGCGGGGCCCACGACGGCCACGGGGGCGGCGACCCCGACAGCGAGGGCAGCAGCCATCAGGGCAGACTTGTGCTTCACGTTTCCTCCGGCGGAGAAGTAGGATCCGCCGGAGTGCTCACGGCGTGGCCGAATCCTATTCCACGGCACCGACACCCGGGGCGTGGTTCGGCAACATTCGGGATGTGACGTCGGGCACGCCCGCCCGGACGTGCCCGAGGACGCGCCGCCGGACCGGTCGAGGTCAGGCGGCCGGGTCGACGAGCCCCTCGATCGCCGCCAGCAACGCCGGGTCGTCCGGCTGGGTCCGGGGCTCGAACCTCGCGTGCACGGCCCCGTCGCCGTCCACCAGGAACTTCTCGAAGTTCCACCGGATGTCGCCCGTGTGGCCGGTCGCGTCCGGCGTGGTGACCAGCACGTCATACAGGTCGTGGCGGTCGGTCCCGTTGACCTCGATCTTCTCGGTCAGCGGGAAGGTCACGCCGTAGGTGGTGGAGCAGAACGTGCTGATCTCCTCCGGCGAACCCGGCTCCTGCTCACCGAACTGGTTGCACGGGATCCCCACGACGGTGAAGCCGCGCCCCGCGAAATCGCGCTGCAGCTGCTCGAGACCGGAGTACTGCGGGGTGAGGCCGCAGCGGCTCGCCACGTTGACGAGCAGCGCCGGCCGCCCTCCGGTGACGTCGCGCAGCGTGCCGGGGGTGCCGTCCAGCCGGGCGATGGGCGTGTCCAGGAGCGTCATGGGTCAAGGCTCGCACACGGGTCCGACGGCCCCGGCTCCGCCCGGTCAGCCGATGACCCGCAGCCGGATCGTCTCGGGCACCGCCTCGAGCTCGCCGATCACCTCGGGCGACAGCTTGGTGTCGCTGTCGGTGACGGCGTAGCCGACGGTGCCGCGAGTGGCCAGCATCTGGCCCGCGATGTTGACGTCGTGCTTGGCGAGCACCTGGTTGATGTGAGCCAGGACACCGGGGCTGTTGGCGTGAATGTGCGCCATCCTCCCGGCGCGGGCCTCGCGGGCCGGGGTGAGCGTGGGCAGGTTCACCGACAGCGAGGTGCCGCCCGTCTCCACGTAGTCGGTCAGCCGGGTCGCGACGAACCGGCCGATGTCCTCCTGCGCCTCCTCGGTGGAGCCGCCGACGTGCGGCGTGAGGATGACGTTGTCCAGCCCGCGCAGCGGCGACTCGAACGGCTCCCCGCGCTTCTTCGGCTCCTTCGGGAAGACGTCGACGGCGGCGCCGGCGATGTGGCCGGACTCCACCGACTCGCGCAGCGCGTCGTAGTCGACCACGAACCCGCGGGACAGGTTGAGGAACAGCGACCTCGGGCGCATCCGGGCGAACTGCTCGGCGCCGAAGATGCCCGCGTTGCCGGCGCGGCCGTCGACGTGCAGCGTCACGGTCTCCACCGTGTCGAGGAGCTCCTCCAGGGTCGCACAGCGGCGGGCATTGCCGAGCGCGAGCTTCTCGTCCACGTCGTAGAAATAGACGCTCATGCCCAGCATCTCGGCGACCACGGACAGCTGCGACCCGATGTTGCCGTAGCCGACGATGCCGAGCGTGCGGCCGCGGATCTCGTGGCTGCCGGAGGCCGACTTGTCCCACACCCCGTCGTGCAGCGCCTTGTCCCGCACCGTGAGACGCCGGGCCATCGCGATGATGTCGGCGATGGCCAGCTCGACCACGGACCGGGTGTTGGAGAACGGAGCGTTGAAGGTGGCGATGCCGTGCCGGCTGGCCGCGTCGAGATCGATCTGGTTGGTGCCGATGCAGAACGCGCCGATGGCGGTCAGCTCAGGGCGGGCGGACAGCACCCGGTCGGTGACCTCGGTCTTGGAGCGGATCCCCACGAGGTCCACGCCCTCCAGCGCCTCGATGAGCTCGGGCTCGTCGAGCGCTCCGGGGCGCGTCTCGACGTCGATGCCGGCGTCCTTGAAGATCGTCGTCGCCAGCGGGTGGATGTTCTCGAGCAGCAGCGCCTTCACCGGCCCACTTTCTCACGGCGCCGCGAGGTCGCGTCCGGGCTGTCCGGCAGGTGGGCGGGTTGCGTCCTGACGCAGGCCCGTTATGTTCGAGGGGCGTGGTCGGTGAGACCCGCGTCCGACTCCCCGGTCTCCGCACTCGGGCTGTCGTCGTTCCGCGGTCCTGCCGACCCGGTCCATTCGACACCGATTTCGAGGAGGAGCACCGTGACGACCACGGCACCCCATCCGACCGACCTCTACCCCACCCGGCAGGGCTCTGCCCGGGTGGTGCCGCGGCCGGGGGACGTGGTCCACGGCCAAGCCGGTGACGGCCCGCTGGATGCGGCCACGCTGCAGCACTTCGCCGACAAGGGTTACCTGACGATCGACCAGTTGGTCAGCCCCGAGGAACTGGCGGAGTTCCAGCAGGAGCTGCGCCGGCTGTCTGCGGACGAGGCGGTGCGGGCGGACGAGCGCACCATCATCGAGGCCACGTCGCAGGAGGTCCGCAGCATCTTCCAGGTGCACGAGACCAGCGAGGTCTTCAAGCGCATCGCGGGCGACCCCCGGGTCGTCGGCCGGGCCAAGCAGCTGCTCGGCTCGGACGTCTACATCCACCAGAGCCGGGTCAACTTCAAGCCGGGTTTCGAGGGCAAGGAGTTCTCCTGGCACTCCGACTTCGAGACCTGGCACGCGGAGGACGGCATGCCCGAGCCGCGTGCCGTGAGCATCTCGATCTCGTTGACCGACAACTACTCGTTCAACGGACCGCTGATGATCATGCCCGGGTCGCACCGGGAGTACATCGTCTGCGCCGGAGAGACCCCCGAGGACAACTACAAGACCTCGCTGGTCATGCAGGGCGCAGGGACGCCGGACAAGGAGACGCTGACCGACTTCGCCGACCGCTACGGCATCGACGTGCTGGAAGGCAAGGCGGGTGGAGCGGTGATGTTCGACTCCAACTGCATGCACGCGTCGAACGGCAACGTCACGCCGTTCCCGCGGTCGAACATCTTCATCGTCTACAACAGCGTCGAGAACGCCTGCGTCGAGCCGTATGCCGCGCCGTCACCACGGCCGGACTTCCTCGGCTCGCGTGACCACACCCCGGTGGGCTGACGCCTCCCCGGACGAGCACGGGACTGGGACCCCGCGGCGTCGCCGCGGGGTCTCAGCGTCCTCCGGCGACGCGCAGCGTCGACCCGGTCACGTAGGACGCCGCGTCGCTCAGCAGCCAGACGATGGCCTCGGCGACCTCCTCCGGCCTCGCGGCACGGCCGAGCGGGATGGTCGGCGCGAGACGCTCGTTGCGCGTCGGCTCCCCGGCATCGGCGTGGATCCGCGTCTCCACGGCGCCCGGCGCGACCCCGACCACGCGGATCCCGGTGCCCGCCACCTCACGGGCGAGCCCGAGCGTCATCGCGTCGACGCCCGCCTTGGCCGCGGCGTAGTGGACGTACTCACCCGGTGACCCCAGCGTCGCAGCGCCCGAGGAGACGTTGACCAGCACTCCGCCCCTGCCCCCGTGACCCTGGGACATGACCTGCACGGCCCGGCGCGCGACGAGGACCGCCGCGGTCAGGTTGAGCTCGATGACCCGGCGGATGGTGTCCTCGGGCGTCTGCGCCAGCGGCCCGATGTGCATCGTGGCGCCCGCGTTGTTGACCACGCCGGTGAGCGTGCCGTGCTCGGCAGCGGCGGCGAAGAGTCGGTCGACGCCGTCGGCTGCGGTCAGGTCGGTGCGGACGGTGTGCGCCGTGCGGCCCTTCTCCTCGACCGCCCGCGCGGTGTCCGCCGCAGCCTCGGCGTCGCGTGCGTAGCCGAGGACGAGGTCGTGCCCGGCCTCGGCCAGGCGCAGGGCCGTGGCGGCGCCGATGCCGCGCGTGCCTCCGGTGATGAGGGTCAGTGGCTGCATGGACCTCAGTCAACACGACCGGCCCACCCCACCGGCAACGTCCTGCGAACTGGCCGTCATGGCCGCCAACTCGCAGGACGTCCGGCGAGTCAGCCGTCGTTGCGGTGGGCCCAGAGGTCCCGCAGCAGCGCGATCTCGGCCCCGTGGTGGATGACCTCACGCTGGATGTGCAGCACGAGGCGGGCGCGGGAGGAGTCCCGCCACGGCCCCTCGGCCGGCCCGCACGGCTGCCGCAGGGCCGCGTCGTCCCACGTCCGGACGCCGGCGACCCAGGCGGCGTGCGCCTCGTCCAGCTGGTCGAGCGCACGCTGCGCGGTGCCCGCATACTCGAAGGTCTGGTAGTCGGCCTCCGGACCGCCGAAGTGGCTGTGGACCCGGGCACCGAACACGCCGATGATCACGTGCGCGAGCCGCCAGGCGATGGTGGTCACCGGCGCCGGTGACGGTTCGGGCATCGCGAAGTCGATGGTGAACTCGCCTGAGCCGCCTTGGAACTCGGTGCTGCCGTGCCCTCGGCGGTGGACGTTCCACGCTCCCGGCGTCGGCTCCCAGAGATACTCCTCGTCGGTCAGCCCGTCGAAGCGGGGACGCAGCTGCTGTGTCCAGTGCCAGTCCAGCTGGTCGAGCAGCTCGTCCCGCCAGGTCGTCTCGGTCGTGATGGTCTGCGGTGTACTCATGGGTCCACGCTGACACGTCAACCGGTCAGGATGCGTCCGCAAGTCGGCACCGATCGACCCGGACGGCGAAGTCGGGTTCGACTGACGCCCTCAGCCGGGCGCAGCCGCGTCGAGAATGCAGAACTCGTTGCCGGAGGGGTCCGCCAGCACGGTCCACGGCAGGCCCGGGGAGCCGCCGACGTCCGCGCGCCGGGCACCGAGCGACAGGGCCCGCGCCACCAGGTCGTCATCGCCCTGCTCGATCCGCACGTCCAGGTGCAGCCGGTTCTTCCCCCGCTTGGGCTCCGGCTCGGGGCAGAACTCGAGCAGCGGCCCCACCCCGGCGGGGTGACGAAGCGACGCGGGTGCCGCACCCTCATACGGGACCCAACCGGAGACCGCGGCCCAGAACGCCGCATCCCGCTCGGGATCGGCGCTGTCCAGCGGCAGCGCCGCGATCGGGCCGGTGTCGCGGTAGGCGTCCCGGTGTTCCATCACGCAGAAGGCGTTGCCCTCCGGGTCGGCCAGGACCACCCACGGCACCTCACCCTGCCCGATGTCCGCGGGCTCGGCCCCGAGGCCGCACAGACGCGCGACCCGCTCTGCCTGCTCGACGTCGCCCCACAGGTCCAGGTGCAGCCGCGGCGGCGCCGCCGACGGCTCGTCGACCCGCTGCAGGCACAGGTCGAGGAAGGCTCGCTCGTCCAGTTGCAGTCGCGCCTCGAAGAGGTCCGGCTCGTCCGTGAGGACCTGCGCGCCCAGCGCCTCCGCCCAGAACGTCCCGAGACGGTGCGGGTCGCGCGCGTCCCACACCAGGTTTTCCAGCCGCATTCGTTCGCCCCTTCCGATGGGGTCACTCGGACTCGGTGCTGCTTCCGTATGACGTGTGGTGGTCAACGCTGCCAGTGGTAGGGCGTCGTCGTCGACACCTTGACCAGACCGGACCGCTCGAGGATCGGCCGCGAGAACTCGGTGGAGTCGCTGTGGATCAGCGTCTTGCCCAGACGCAGTGCGGACCTCGCCCGTGCCGAGGTGAGTGCGCGATAGATCCCCCGGACACGCCACTCCGGCAACGTGACACCGCCCCAGATGCCCGCGAAGTCACTATCCGGGACCGGCTCCAGGCGTCCGGCACTCACGATCTGGTCCCCGGCCTCGGCCACCCACATCTCGAACGCATCCCCACGAGCCACCCGGCGCAGCGCCGTCTGGGCACGCGCTCGCCAGCGTGGGTCGTCGAAGACCTGCCCCTGCACGGCGCTCATCGCCCACACGTCGGCTTCGTCGGTGATCTGGCGCAACCGCACCCCTTCCGGCAACGGCACGTCCACGGCGAGCAGCCGCGCCTCACCGACCATGATGGATTCCGGCTCGTCGGGCGTGAATCCGTGGTGCAGGAGGGCCTCGTGCAGGCCAGGCGCCAGGTCGTGTCCACGCGTCTTCCACTCCACCCGGGTCACGGCAGGATCCGCC
>CAYRLV010000036.1:13695-17452 GCA_964425155.1 uncultured Ornithinicoccus sp.
TGCTTGCACAGCGAAAATGCCGACCCCCCAGCGAGTTCCGTCACACGATGCACCGACCCCGGCTAGCCGTCGAGCATCGCGTTGCGTAGACTCTCGTCGCGTTCAGACCCCCGACACCCCTTCGAGGAGCAAGCCTGAATGACCTTGGTCGTCCAGAAGTACGGTGGGTCCTCAGTCGCAGATTCGGCAAGTCTCAAGCGTGTGGCGCAGCGCATCGTGCGCACCACGCGAGCCGGCCACGATGTCGTCGTCGTGGTCTCGGCGATGGGAGACACCACCGATGACCTGCTCGACCTGAGCACCGACATCACGCACGACCCCGACCCGCGCGAGCTCGACATGCTGCTCACCGCGGGTGAACGCATTTCCATGTCACTGCTGGCGATGGCCGTACGTGAAGCCGGTCACGACGCCGTCTCGCTGACCGGCATCCAGGCCGGCCTGCAGACCACCGACGACTTCGGCAGCGCAAGGATCACCGGCATCGAACCGCTGCGGATCAAGCACGCCATCGGCGAGGGGAGCGTGCCCATCGTCGCCGGATTTCAAGGCGTCTCAACGCAGGAGGACATCACCACCCTGGGCCGAGGTGGATCGGACACGACGGCGGTCGCGGTGGCTGCTGCGCTGGACGCCGACGTGTGCGAGATCAACACCGACGTGGACGGCATGTTCTCGGCAGACCCGAGAGTCGTCCCGAGGGCGCGGCACCTGCCGGTCCTGAGCACCACCGAGGCCTTGGAACTCGCGGCCCACGGAGCGTCCGTCCTGCACCTGCGCTCCGTCGAGTTCGCCCGTCGGTTCGACGTCCCCCTGCAGGTCCGGTCCAGCTTCTCCGACGAGCCGGGGACGTGGGTGGTGGACGACCCGGACGACATTCCCGACTTCGCCCGACGAGACCCCGAGGAGCCCCCGATGGAGGAACCCATCATCAAGGGAGTGGCCGACAGCCACGACCTGTGCAAGATCACGATCCTCAACGTGCCCGACATCGCGGGCCGCGCAGCGACCATCTTCTCCGTGCTGAGCGAGGCCGTGTCCACGGTCGACATGATCGGTCAGACGCACACGTCGCAGGAGACCGGCCACATCGACTTCTCCTTCGCACTGCCGCTCTCCGAGGGGCCTCGGGCGGTCGAGGCGCTGCGCGGCGCCCAGTCCGACCTCGGATACAGCGACGTGACCTACACCGAGGACGTGGGCAAACTCAGCGTCGTGGGTGCTGGAATGCGCTCCAGCGCCGAGGTTTCCGCCACCCTGTTCCGGGCGCTGAGTGAGGCGGGCATCACCATCCACCTGATCTCCACCACGGAGATCCGGATCTCGGTGGTCATCGAGGACTCCCAGCTGGACGAAGCGGCTCGCGCGGCACACCGGGCCTTCGAGCTCGATGCCCAGTCCGATGCACTTGTGTATGCAGGTTCTGGACGGTGAACGAATTGCTCGCCACCACAATGCGATCGGAGCACGAGGATCAGGGGATTTCCGACCCGAATCCACGGATGGGGTTGGGATTCGGCACGATTCTCGCTATGTTCGCCACGAGATGACCTCCACACCACACATGACGTTGTCCGAGGCCACCGACGGCCCCGCGCCCGCCATCCGACCGCCCGCCATCGACGACGGTGCGGGCATGTGGCGCGTGGCGCGAGACTCGGTCCGACTGGACCTGAACCCGCCCTACGCCTACCTGCTGTGGGCGAGGGACTTCGCCGAGACCTCCGCGGTCGCCGACGTGGACGGCGAGGTCGCCGGGTTCGTCACCGGGTTCCGACGACCCGCGTCGCCGGACACCCTCATGGTGTGGCAGGTCGCGGTCGACGAGCAGCTGCGCGGCCAGGGTGTGGCCAGCCGGCTGCTGGACGATCTGGTCGAGCGCACCGAGGTCACCACCCTCGAGACCACCATCACCGAGGACAACCCCGCCTCCCGGCACCTGTTCGCCGGGCTGGCGCAGCGGCACGGAGCCGAGCACCGGATCGACCCGTTGTTCGACACCGACGCCTTCCCGGACGGAGACCCGTGGAAGGCCGAGTACCTGCACCGCATCACGCCGCTGAACCACGCACGCTGAGCCAACCACGCACGCCGAAGGCGCGCGTCGGATCGGCGCACGCCCTGCGCGAGGAGGAGAGACATGAGCACTGCGGTCTTCGAACGCCGCGAGTCCGTCGTCCGCAGCTACTGCCGCAACTGGCCGGTCGTCTTCGACCAGGCTCGCGGGGCCGAGCAGATCGCCGAGGACGGCACCCGCTACCTCGACTTCTTCGCCGGCGCTGGCGCGCTCAACTACGGGCACAACCACCCTGCGCTCAAGCAGGCCCTCACCGACTACCTGTCCGGCGACGGCGTGATCCACTCGCTGGACACCTACTCCGTGGCCAAGCGTGAGTTCCTCGAGGCGTTCGAGCAGATCATCCTCCAGCCGCGGGACCTGGACTACCGGGTCCAGTTCCCCGGACCGACCGGCACCAACGCCGTCGAGGCGGCGCTGAAGATCGCCCGCAAGGCGACCGGTCGGACCGAGGTCGTCTCGTTCACCAACGCCTTCCACGGCATGACCCTGGGTTCACTGGCGGTGACCGGCAATTCGATGAAGCGCGCCGGCGCCGGCACCCCGCTCTACCACGGCACCCCGGCTCCCTACGACGACTACCTCGACGGGCGTACCCCCGATTTCGCGTGGCTGGAACGCGTCTGGGAGGACGCGGGGTCGGGGCTGGCCGTCCCGGCCGCCGTGATCGTGGAGACGGTGCAGGGCGAGGGCGGTCTCAACGCCGCGCGGATGGAGTGGCTGCGTGCGCTGGCGGAGCTGTGCCAGCGCTTTGACGTCAAGCTGATCGTCGACGACGTGCAGGCCGGGTGCGGCCGCACCGGCACGTTCTTCTCGTTCGAGCCGGCCGAGATCACCCCCGACATCGTGTGCCTGTCCAAGTCGCTGTCCGGGCTCGGTCTGCCGTTCGCGGCGACGCTGCTGAAGCCCGAGCTCGACCTGTGGGAGCCGGGCGAGCACAACGGCACGTTCCGGGGCTTCAACCCGGCCTTCGTCACCGCGGCCGCGGCACTGCGCGAGTTCTGGCAGGACGAGGCGCTCGCCGGTGCCACGCAGGACCGGGCAGCAGAGCTGCGCGCCGGGCTGGAGAAGCTGGCCGCTCTGGCGCCCGGCGCCGCATACCGAGGACGTGGACTGCTCGCGGGCGTGCACTTCCCGGACAGCGACGTCGCCGGCAAGCTGGCCGCGGCGTGCTTCGACCGTGGCCTGCTCGTCGAGACGTCCGGCCCCGAGAGCGAGGTCGTCAAGGTGATGCCTCCGCTGAACATCTCGCGGGAGGAGCTGTCCCGCGGCATCGACATCCTGCTGGACGCCGCTCGCGCGGTGCTCCCCCAGGCCGCCTGACCACGCACGAAAGGAAACGATGAAGGTCATCCACCTCGAGGACCTCGACGGCACCGACAACGACGTGCAGCACGGCAACTGGCGCAGCCGACGGTTCGTGCTGGCGAAGGACGGCGTCGGTTTCTCGTTCCACGACACCGTCCTTCGCGCCGGCACCGAGACCGAGATGTGGTACGCCAACCACGTCGAGTGCGTCTACGTGTACCAGGGGCGCGGCACGCTGGTGAACCGTGAGACCGGCGACCGGCACGAGCTGCGACCCGGGACGATGTACCTGCTGGACGGGCACGACAAGCACACCGTCATCGCGGACGAGGACATCCACACGGCGTGTGTGTTCAACCCGCCGGTGACCGG
>CAYRLV010000037.1:0-17204 GCA_964425155.1 uncultured Ornithinicoccus sp.
ACCGGACGCCGCCCTCGACGCGGACGGCAGGATCGGGACGATGTACGTCTGGTGATCCCGGACGGTCCCACACCGAGAGTGCAGGGGCCAGAAGTACCGGCAGGTGTCGCGGTCAGCGCGGCGCCTGCCGGTGCAGTCCTTCGGGGGTGTCGGCCTCCCGCTCGCCCAGTCGATCGGGTATGCGGAGTGGCCGGCTCGTGCGGCGAGCCGGCGGGTATGCGGAGAAGCCCGCCTCCTCCCGCGCGGTTGGTCGAGGATGGGGACTGGCGCGCTCCACGCGCACAGGAGGCGATGATGCGGCACACCCTGGACAACCCCGACTCGGGGTCGGCGGTGGCGATGCATCCCGGTGACGAGCTCGAGGTGCGGCTGCGCCAGCCCGGTGGGTCGGGCTACCTGTGGGCGGTGCAGGACGTGCCTGAGGTCCTCGTGGCCCGGGGTGGCGACACCGACCCGGGTGGCGGCTCGGACGGGCCGGCGCTGCCGGGCGCCGCGACCCTCCGGACGTTCCGGTTCACGGCTGCCATTCAGGGCCGGGGCACCCTCCGGATCGCTTTGGCCCGACCCTGGGAGGACGCCGCCGCGGAGGTGCGCGAGATCGGTCTGCTGGTGAAGGACGCGTGATCAGGGTCTGCTGCGTGCGCCTTCCGCGAACCTGCGGAACGTGGCACGCTCAGCCCGGCTCCGGCGTGCGTTGTCCGCGGATCCGTGGATCTCGCCCGCACGTGGCCGTCCCGAGCGGCCGGCGCGCCTACTTGAGCAGGCGGGACATCCGCCGGTCGGCGAGGGGTTTGCCGCCGGTCTGGCAGGTCGCGCAGTACTGCAGCGACGAGTCGGCGAAGGAGACCTCGCGCACCACGTCACCACACACCGGGCAGGCCTCGCCGGTGCGCCCGTGGACCCGCATGCCCGCGCGTTTGGCGTCCTTGAGCTGGGCCGCCGGCTTGCCCGAGGCGGCCGCGACCGCGTGCTCGAGCGTCTCGCGCAGGGCGGTGTAGAGGCGGGAGACCTCCTCGTCGCTGAGCTTCGCGGCCAGCGCGAACGGGGAGAGCTTGGCCACGTGCAGGATCTCGTCGGAGTAGGCGTTGCCGATGCCGGCGATCTGGCCCTGGTCGCGCAGCAGCCCCTTGATCTGGGTGCGCTTGCCGGCGAGGAGCGCGGCGAATGCGGCCTGATCGAACCCGTCGGCGAGCGGGTCCGGTCCCAGCGTGGCAATCCCGGGCACCTGCTGCGGGTCGGTCACCAGGTAGGCCGCGAGCCGCTTCCTGGTGCCGGCCTCGGTCAGGTCGAAGCCCGAGCCGTCGGAGAACCGGCAGCGCAGCGCGATCGGCGACTTGCCCGGCCGCAGCACCGTGGTCTTGAGCTGCTCGGACCAGCGCAGCCACCCCGCCCGGGCGAGGTGGAACACCAGGTGCAGCCCCTCGGCCTCGAGGTCGACGAACTTGCCGTGCCGGCTGACGCCGCTGACCGGCAGCCCGGCCAGCGCCTGCGGCGGCGGGTCGTAGGTCTTCAGCACGCTGATCGAGCCGAGCTCGACCCCCGTGACGGCGAGTCCGTCCGTGCGGGTGCGCAGGAAGTCGGTGAGGGCCTGCACCTCGGGGAGCTCCGGCATACGGCACA
This sequence comes from uncultured Ornithinicoccus sp., assembly GCA_964425155.1. Classification (GTDB taxonomy): domain Bacteria; phylum Actinomycetota; class Actinomycetes; order Actinomycetales; family Dermatophilaceae; genus Segeticoccus. The sequence continues at coordinate 1,621 of CAYRLV010000037.1, forward strand.
GTCTGTCGCATTCGTGGCCCACCTGTCCGTGGTCGACGCCGGGCTCTGCGGGGTCCACGCGGCGATCGGTCGGGCATGCTGGGGCCATGACGTCACGGCACCAGCCCGAGCTGGGCGTGCTCTTCGATGTGCTCCGGGCGAACGAGGCGGTCGGAGCGATGCTGCGTCGGGCGCTGGGCCCGATGGGACTGACCCCGACCGGGTATGCGGTGCTCAGCGTCGTCGACGCGCACGGCCGCACCACACCGACCGAGGTCGCGGAGACGATCGGCGCCAAGCCGTCGACCCTGACCGCCCACCTGGCGCGGCTGGTCGACGCGGGGTTGATCTCGCGCAGTGCCGGGACGGACGGTCGCTCGGCGGACCTCGAGGTCACTGACGAGGGCCGGGCGACGCGCCGAAACGCCCGACGCCAGGTGGATCGCCTCTGGCGCCCCGCCTCCCGGAGCATCGATGTGCCCCAGCTGCGGGCGCTGCTCGGTGAGTTCACCGACGCCGTGTCGACCGAGACGGCGCGATCGGGTCTGGCAAGATAGTTCGGGTCCGAACTATCTTGTCAGGAGATCCGGTATGCGTGAGGTCCACCTCCCCACGGTGCGCGCCGTGCGAGTCCCGCGAGCGGTGGTCCGTGGTCGCCGCACTGTGCCGGTGGGCACGGTCACCGTCGTGCTGGTCGCGATCCTGCTGGCGGCGTGCAGCTCGGCGGCCGGCAGCTCCGCGTCGGGCCCGGGAGGATCGGCCACGGACCGCCCGGTCGACACCCCGAGCACGAGCAGCACGGCGAGCACGGGGGGTGGTGGCGTCGACGCGTCCCTGTCCTCCGTCAAGGGTGATCCGCAGGCCCTCGTCCGGCGGGTCCGGCCCGCCCGGCTGATGCACGACATCCGCACCCTCGCGCGGACGCCTCGGCACGTGGTGGACGATCACGGCCGGGCCCTGGCCGCGGCGCGCCACATCGAGACCGAGCTCGACCGGGCCGGCCTTCGGCCGCACCGGATCGACGTGACTGCGGACGGCGTGACGCTCCCGACGGTGTGGGCGCAGATCCGTGGGACGCAGTGCCCGGACCGCGTCTTCGTCCTCACCGGGCACTACGACACCGTGCCCGGATCGCGGGGCGCCGACGACGACGCCAGCGGGGTCGCCGGCATGCTCGAGACCGCCCGGGTCCTCGCGCATGCCACGCTGCCCGCCACGGTCGTCGTCGCCGGGGTGCCGTTCGAGGAGGACGGCATGCCCTACCCCGGCTCGTCCGCGCTGGCCACGGAGCTGCTGGACCACCAGAAGCGCGAGGTGATCGGCATGGTGAGCGCCGAGATGCTCGGCTACGCGCTGCCGAAGCCGGCCGCGGACGGCGATCCGGGCGACTACCTCTACCTGCTGGGCTACCAGGACGCGAAGCAGCTGGTGCAGATCTTCGATCGGGCCAACACCGCCTGGGCCGGAGGCGCCAAGCTGGATGCCGGGACCGTCCCGGAGACGGAGAGCTACATCTCCCGCTCGGACCACGCGGCCTTCCACACCCACGGCGTCCCGGCCGCCTTCGCCACGGACGGGGCCAACTTCCGCACGCCGTACTACCACACTCCCGAGGACGTCCCGGCCCACATCGTCCGGCCCTTCCTGACCGGGGCAGTCCGCACACTGGTCGCCGGCACCATCGGGATGGCGGGTCGCACCACGGCCTGCGCGGGCTGAGACGGCCGGCCGGGTGACTGGCCCGGACTGGTCCGAACTGGTCCGGACGGGGGTGGAAGGGGGGTCGCTCAGCGCATGGCGCGGCGGCCGGCCCGCAGGGCCCGACGCAGGCCGTGTCCGTCGCCCGCGCGGTAGATCGGGACCGGCCGCGGTCCGCGGTGGGCGAAGTCCTCGGTCGAGACCGGCAGGCCGTGGGAGAGCACCTGCTCGGTCGGCGTCAGCTGCCGGATCGCCACGGCCTCCACCACATCCGGCCGCTCACCGGCGAACTCGCCGTAGATCGAGGGGTCGTGCTGGCCGTCGTCACCCACGAGCACCCAGCGTATCTGCGGGAATTCGCGGGCCAGCCGACGGAGCGCGCGTTCCTTGTGCTCGCGGCCGCTGCGGAACCACCCGGTGTTGGTCGGTCCCCAGTCGGTCATCAGCAGCGGGCCGCGCGGGTAGCCGTGACGGTCGAGGAACCGGGTGAGCGTCGGCGCGGTGTTCCACGCCCCGGTGGACAGGTAGAAGATCGGCGCCCCCGGCTGCTCGCCGAGCAGGTCGCGATAGAGCTCGGCCATCCCGGGCACCACGTGCCGGGCCTGTTCGTGCAGCACGAAGGTGTTCCACGCCGCGATCAGCGGCCGCGGCAGCAGCGTGACCATCACGGTGTCGTCGATGTCGCTGACCAGACCGAACCGTACGTCCTCGTCGACCAGCACGACCGGCGCCGTCACCGGCTCGGCTCCGACCGCCTCGATCGTCACGTCGTGCCACCCGGTCGGCAGCTCGTGGCCGCGGAGCACGACGTCGACGTAGCCGCTCCGGTCGGTCACCGTGCGCGCGCTCGCCGCGCCGGCGCGCACCTCCACCGGCACCCCGACCGCCGGTGAGGTGATGAAGTTGCGCCAACCGCGGCGCGTCCGCGCGACCTCGGGCACCGGCGCGTCGCCTCGTCGGGAGAGGATCACCCGGGCCAGGACCCGCACGAACCCGGCTGTGCCGTAGCCGGTTCCGGGCACCGTGCGCGGCTCCCACCCGAAGCGACGCAGCACGAAGTCCACCGGGCGGTGCAGCGTGTCCTCGATGAGCGCTGCCGCGTGCGGGCGTGCCATGACGACACCGTATGACGTGTGCTCGCCCGAGTCAGCCGCGCGCGCCGTCCTTCCCTGCGCGCCCTGCGTAGAGCGCCTCGACCTCGTCGGCGAAATCGCGCATCACGAGGGCGCGCTTGAGCTTGAGTGTCGGCGTCAGATGACCGCTCTCCTGGGTGAAGTCGACCGGCAGCACCCGGATCTTCTTGATCCCCTCGGCGTCCGACACCGTCGCGTTGGCCGCCTCGACTGCGGGCTTGAGCTCCGCCAACAGGGCCTTGTCGTCACACAATTCGAGGATCGGCCGCTCCGGCGTGCCCTGTCGCGAGAGCCAGTCGGCCACCGACTCGGCGTCCAGGGTGATCAGGGCGCCCACGTAGGGGCGGCCGTCGCCGACGACCATGGCCTGGCTGACCAGGGGGTGGCCCCGGACGACGTCCTCCAACGGTGCGGGCGAGACGTTCTTGCCGGCGGAGGTCACCAGGATCTCCTTCGACCGCCCGGTGATCGTCAGGTAGCCGTCGGCGTCGAGCCGGCCCAGGTCGCCGGTGTGGAACCAACCGTCGGCGTCGATCGCCGATGCGGTGGCGGTGTCGTTGCCCCAGTAGCCGCGGAAGACGTGCCCCCCGCGCACGAGCACCTCGCCCTCGTCGGCGTCCCCGGCGATGCGGACCTCGAAGCCCGGCAGCGCCCGGCCGACCGTGCCGATCCGGGTGGCGGCGCGGGTGTTCACCGTTGCTGCGGCGGTGGTCTCGGTCAAGCCGTAGCCCTCGAGCACCGTCACCCCGATCCCGCGGAAGAAGTGACCGAGCCGGGAGCCGAGGGCGGCGCCGCCCGAGACCGCCCAGCGGGTGCGGCCGCCGAGGGCGTCCTTGATCTTGCGGTAGACCAGCCGGTCGAACAGCGCCCGCCGGGCGCGTAGCAGCGGGCCGGGGCGGCCGTGCTCGAGGGCCGTGCTGTACGCGATCGCGGTCTCGGTGGCCAGCGCGAAGATCCGCTCCTTGCCACCCGCCGCGGCCTTGCGCTGGGCGCCGTCGTAGACGCGCTCGAAGACCCGGGGAACGGCGAGCACGAACGTGGGGCGGAAGGTGGGCAGGTCGAGGGTGACGCGCGCGACGTCGGTGTGTCCGGTGCGCACGCCGGCGAGCAGCACGGCGACCTGGATCATCCGGCCGAAGACGTGCGCGAGCGGCAGGAAGAGCAGCGTCGCCGCGTCCTCCTCCTCGAACAGCTCGGGCAGGAAGTCGATGGCGCTGATCACCTCGGCGAGGAAGTTGCCGTGCGTCAGCTCGCACCCCTTGGGGCGTCCGGTCGTGCCCGACGTGTAGATGATCGTGGCCAGGGACTCCGGGGTCAGCGACTTCCGACGCCGTTCCAGCTCGGCGGCGTCGACGTCGTCGGCCCGCCCCGCGGCCACCAGGTCGGCCAGGCCGGGCTGACCGGACGCGGCCTCGATCACCCAGTGCTCCCGCAGCGTCGGCACCCGCCCGTCGAGGTCGTCGAGACGTGCCGCGTGCCCGGGTGTCCCGAGCACCGCCGCCACGGCACCGGAGTCGGTGAGGATCCAGGCCAGCTGCTCGGTCGAAGACGTCTCGTAGACCGGCACCGTCACCGCGCCGACCGCCCACAGCGCGGCGTCGACGAGGGTCCACTCGTAGGACGTCTTGGCCATCAGCGCCACCCGGTCGCCGGGTTGCACGCCGCGGGCGATGAAGCCCAACGCGAGTTCGCGGACCTCCCGGTCGAACTGCGCCGCGGTCACCGGCACCCAGGCGCGGCCGTCCCTGCGGTTCAGGACCACCCGGTCGGGGTGGCGCACGGCGTTCTCGGGGACCAGGTCGGCGAGGCTGCTGGGGCGGTGCTCGTGCCACCACCAGCTCCGGCCGGTGGCGGAGGTGCGTTGCTGCATCCGGTCAGGCTACCGGCGCAGCGGCGCGAACGGCATACGTGCGCGTGCGGCGACCGGACGTCGCCGCTCGGTTTGAGATCGACGGACGGATCGGAGACGGTGGAGGAGTCCTACCTTCTATCGGACAGGAGAGTCTCGTGCTCACCCTCACCGACAACGCGACCACGGTCGTCCAGGCCATCACCGAACAGAGCGGCCAGGGCGATGACGCCGGGCTGCGCATCAGCCACGAGGGATCGGACCAGAACGCCTTGTCCGTCGCTCCCGTGGAGTCGCCCGAGCCGGGTGACACCGTCGTCGAGAGCGGCGCCGCCCGGGTCTTCCTCGAGGAGACCGCGGCGACCACGCTCGACGACAAGGTGCTCGACGCGAGTGTCGACGGCCAAGGGCAGGTGCAGTTCAGCATCGGCGTGCAGGAGCCTGGTCAGGCCTGACCAGGGAGCCGCCCCAACCCCGGCGATCCCCTTGCCCAAGACGTCCTGCGGTTCGGCTGCTCACGCGGCCGCACCGCAGGACGTTGCGTGTGGGGGGTGGTTGGGAGATCCTGCGGTTCGGTGGCGCGGGCGACCATCAGGCAGGACGTGCGGTGGCGCGCGCCCGCGCCGCCAACTGACGCCTCGCTACTTCTTCGCGACGGTCAGCAGGAAGGTGCTGTCCTCCAGTGCCTCCACCGCGTGCCGCGCGTCGGGGATCATGATCAGGTCACCGTCGCGGCCCTCCCAGGCGTGCTCGCCCGCGGTGAGCCGCACCCGTCCGTGCAGCACGTGCAGGGTCGCCTCACCGGGGTTCTCGTGCTCGGCCAGGGTGGACCCCTCGGTCAGTGCGATCACGGTCTGACGCAGTACCTTCTCGTGCCCGCCGTAGACCGTGTCGGCCGCCCGGCCGACACTCGAACGCGTGGCCGCGTCCAGCTGCTGACGGGCCAGGGCCTCGAGCGAGATCCTCTGCATCGCACCACCTCGTGTCCGGGCCGCCAGGGGCGACGCTCCTCCGAGGGCGCCGACCGCGCCCTCCCGACACCGTAGTGGTGAGGCCTGCGAGGCGACAGGGCTAAGGCGCTCGGCTGCCCTCTGAGGCCTGAGGCGCCCAGGGATCGGGGCAACTTACGTCCTTCGCCCGATCCGGCCGCCTACCTCAGACGCGGATCGTGGGGGACATGAACCCGAGCCACCAGGAGTCCGCGATGTACCGCACCAGCACCACCTTCCTCATGGTCGAGAACGACTACCGCCGAGAGCGCGCCCGCCGCGCCTTCCGCGAGCAGCAGGGACACGGGTCGTGGCACCGCACCCCTCGTGGCGCGTCGGCCGCCGGCGCCCGCGGGTGGCGCCGCGTCCTCCACCTGCGCCCTGCACTGCCGCACTGACCTGCACAGCCGGCGAGACCCGGGAGAGCCGGCAGACCCGGGCCGTCGGGGTCAGACGGCCTGGGCGAGCGCCACGCACCCCGTGGCGGTCATCAGCAGCAACACCAGGAGGCGGAACACCTTCGGCGACATCCGGGCAAAGATCCGGTCGCCGAGGAACCAGCCGGCCAGGACACCGGGCACCCCCGCCGCCGCGGCTACCAGCTCCCGGCTACCGAGCTGGCCGATGAGCGCGAAGCCGGCGATGGCGAAGAGGTCCTGCACGAAGAACGCGGCGTGCAGGGTCGCCCGGAACGTGCGCGGGGTCAGCCGCATCGCCTGGAAGGCCGCCACCAGCGGCGGCCCGTTCATGCTCGTAGAGGTGAGCAGGGCGCCGCTCAGCCAGCCCGCACCGAGGGTGTGGCCGGTGCCGGGTTCGAGGCGCACCCCGCGGGCGAGCACGACGACGGACACGAGCACCATCACCCCGATGAGCAACGACAGGGTGCGGGTGCTGGCGAACTTCAACGCGACCAGACCGAACGGCATACCCAGGACGGCGGACACGGTCACCAGGCGGGTCGTGCGCCAGTCGACGTCGTGGCGCACCCGGATGCCGCCGACCAGGGTGCAGACCGCGGCCAGGATGGTGATCGCCACGATCGCGAGGCGGGCGTCGGACCACAGGGCGAGCAGCGGCACGGACACCATGGCGAAGCCGAAGCCGGTAGCCGCCTGCGACAGCCCGGCCAGCACGGCGATGAGCGCGGCGGCCACGGCGATGTCCAGCACCCGACCAGCCAACACCACCGCACACGGTGTCGGGGCGGCGGGGCAGCGGAGCCTCAGCTCACCGGGGCACCGGCCTCCGCCACGGTGACATTCAGCCCGCTGTCCGGGTCGAACAGGTGCGCCTTGGCCGCGTTGAACCAGACCTTCATCGGCTGACCCTCCGCCGCCGTGGACTCGGGATCGAATCGGGTCACGATCTGCTCGGCCTCCACCGCGGCCTCGTCCTGGTCGTCGTCCGAGGCCAGCTCCTCCAGGTGGCCCGAGGTGACGCCCGCCCCCTCGAGGGGGAAGTAGGCGAACACGTCCGACCCCATGGACTCCACCACGTCGACCGTCGCCGAGAAGGTGCCGCCCTGCTTGGCCGGGTCGACCAGGGCCGCGTCCTCGAAGTCCTCCGGCCGCAGGCCGATGATGACCTGACGGCCCAGGTCGTGCTTCTCCGCGGCGCGGCGCTGGTGGTCGGTGAGCGGCAGGTCGCCGAGAACGGAGCGCAGCTGGCCCTCCTCGAGGGTCGCGGGCACGAAGTTCATCGCCGGCGACCCGATGAAGCCGGCCACGAAGAGGTTCGCGGGCGCGTCATACAGCTGCTTCGGGGACCCGATCTGCTGCACGACCCCGCCGCGCATGACGACCACCCGGTCACCGAGGGTCATCGCCTCGGTCTGGTCGTGCGTGACGTAGACCGTCGTGGTCCCGAGGCGCCGCTGCAGCCGGGACACCTGCGTGCGCATCTGCACCCGCAGCTTGGCGTCCAGGTTGGACAGCGGCTCGTCCATCAGGAACGCCTTGGGGCTGCGCACGATCGCGCGGCCCATGGCGACGCGTTGCCGTTGCCCGCCGGAGAGGTTCGCCGGCTTGCGCTCGAGGTGCTCGGTGAGCTCCAGGACCTCGGCAGCCTGGTCCACCTTGGTGCGGATCGTCTCCCGGTCGACCTTGGCCAGCGTCAGCGGGAAGGCGATGTTCTCCCGGACGGTGAGGTGCGGGTAGAGCGCGTAACTCTGGAACACCATGGCGATGTCCCGGTCCTTGGGTGACTTCTGGTTCACCACCTCACCGTCGATGCGCAGCTCGCCGGAGGTGATGTCCTCCAGCCCGGCGATCATGTTGAGCGTCGTCGACTTGCCACACCCGGAGGGCCCGACCAGGATCACGAACTCCCCGTCGGCGATCTCGATGTTCACCTCCTGCACGGCGAGTGCCCCGTCCGGGTAACGCTTGCTCACGCGGTCCAGCACGATGTCAGCCACGGTCGGCTCCTTGTCCTTGACTATCCCTTGACCGCACCGGACGTGAGCCCGGAGACGATACGACGTTGGAAGAACAGCACGAAGACGACGATCGGGATGGTGATGATCACGGCCGCGGCTGCAATGGATCCGGTCGGTTGCTCGAACTGCGAACTGCCGGTGAAGAACGCGATCGCCGCGGGCACGGTGCGGGCCCGGGTCGTCGAGGTGAGCGAGATCGCGAAGAGGAAGTCGTTCCAGCAGAAGATGAACACCAGGATCGCGGTGGTGAAGATGCCGGGCGCGGCGAGCGGCGCGATCACCCGGCGGAACGCCTGGAACGGCGTGGCCCCGTCCATCTTGGCGGCCTTCTCCAGGTCCCACGGGATCTCCCGGAAGAACGCGGACAGGGTGTAGATCCCGAGCGGCAGGGAGAAGGTCATGTAGGGGATGATCAGCCCCAGCCAGGTGTCGAACAGCCCGAGGACGCGCTCGATGTTGAACAGCGGGCTCACCAGCGAGATCTGCGGGAACATCGCGATCAGCAGGGACATCCCGATGAGGAGCTTCTTGCCGGGGAACTTCAGCCGGGCCACGGCGTAGGCCGTCATCGTCGCCAGGACCACCGCGATGAAGGTGCTGATCAGCGCGATGCCGATCGAGTTGACCAATGCCCGGGTGAACTCCGAGGTCTGGAAGATGCCGTGGTAGTTCTCCGTCGTCCAGTGCACGGGCCAGAAACTGCCGCCGTCGGTGCCGATGTCGGACGGCCTCTTGAACGACAGGGCGATGATCCACCACACCGGGAAGATGGCCCACAGGATCACGAGCACGTTGACGACGGTCCAGCCCGCCTTGGTCCGTGGTGTCGCGGTCATCACTTCCTCCCTTCCGGCTCGCTGCCGGGTGCCGCGGCGCCGAAGAGCTTGATGAACAGGAAGGCGATGATGGCGACGCAGATGAAGATGAGCACCGAGATCGCCGACCCCACACCGAGGTTGAGCGCGGTGAAGAGGTTGTCGTAGCCCAGGATCGACACCGAGCCCGTGCCGTTGCTGCCCTGGGTCATGATGTAGATGTTGTCGAAGATCCGGAACGCATCGAGCGTCCGGAAGAGCAGCGCCACCAGGATCGCCGGCTTCATCAGCGGCAGCATCACCTTGGTGAACCGCGCCCAGCCCGAGGCACCGTCCATCTTGGAGGCGTTGAGCAGTTGCTCGGGCACCAGCGCCAGGCCGGCGAGCAGGAGCAGCGCCATGAACGGCGTGGTCTTCCAGATCTCGGCGAGGATGATCAGTCCGATGGACTGCCAGGTGTGCGTGAGCGGGGCGCTGCCGTCCGGTAGCAGCTGGGCCAGATAGCCGATCCCGGGCGTCCAGGCGAACGCCCAGCTGAAGCCCGCGACCACCGTGACGATCCCGTAGGGGATCAGGATGGCGGTCCGCACGACTCCCTTGCCCCAGATGGTCCGGTGCATCACCAGCGCTAGCGCCATGCCCAGCACCAGCTCGACCACCACCGACACGACGGTGATGAAGATGGTCACCCACAGGGCCTTCCACCAGTAGTTCGAGGACAGCACGGTGACGTAGTTGGCCAGCCCGATGAACGCCGAGTCGTCGGGGAAGCGCAGGTCCGCACGTCGCAGGGAGAGGTAGACCGCGTAGGCGATGGGGTAGGCCGTGACCGCGACCATGACGAGGATGGACGGGGCGCAGAGCAGCAGCCCGAGCCGGCGCTCGGCGCGGGTGCCCTCCGAGACGACGTCCCGCGGGGCAGCCTTCTTGTCGGCCTTGTCCTGCACGGCTTCGGCGGAGTGGCTCATGGCGTCCTCCCGGGGCGAGGGACCGGTGCGCGTCGTGCCCGTGCACGGCCGGTCGGTCGGCTGGTCATCACGGCACCAGTCCCTTCGAGGCGAGCGCATCGGCGATCTGGGAGTGCATCTGGTCCAGCGTCGACTCGGGGTCGATGCCCCGTGGCGGCGAGACCAGGTGCGAGATCACGATCGAGACGCTCTGGTAGGCGGGGGTCTTCGGTCGGTTCACGGCGTGCTGCAGCTGGCGGTAGACCTCCTTGTAGAACGGGAAGAGCTTCTTGAACTCGGGATCCGGGTGGAGGTAGAAGTCCTTCAGCGTGGGCGAGAGTCCGCCCTTCACCGCCGCCATGTGCTGGTTGTGCTTGTTGCGCATGCACGCGGCCGCCTCGAAGGCCAGGTCCTTGTGCTGCGAGAAGTGGCTGACCGCGAGATCCAGTCCGCCGGTGGTGATGTGTGGCTCGACGTCGGGGTCGACGGTGGGGTAGGGCGCCCAGGCGAACACGTCGGCGAGGTTGACGCCGTTGACCTTCGGCTTGTCCGCCTGCATCGCCGGCCAGACGTACGGCCAGTTCAGCTCGAAGGCGGCCTGACCGGCCTCCATCTTGAGACGGGCCTGGTCCTCCATCGTGTTGGACAGCGAGGGATCGGCAGCCGGTGAGGTGGCCAGCCGCTTCATCACCTGGAGCGCCTTCAGCGCGGGCTTGCCGAGCGACGGCGCCGAGGAGTCCTCGTTGAGCACCGACCCTCCGGCGCTCGCGACGAGGGTGTTGAACCACACGGTGACGCCCTCGTACTGCGCGCCCTGGATCTCGATGTAGTGCGGCTTGCCCTCCTTGGCCAGTTTCTCGGCCATGTCGATCATCTCGTCCCACGTCTTCGGTGGCTTGGGCACGAGGTCCTTGCGATACCAGAGGAGCTGCACGTTGGTGACGAACGGCGCCGCATACAACTCGTCCTTCCAGAGGCCGGTGTCCATGGCGGAGTCGAGCGTGCCCTCTGCCACCTGCGCCCTGAGGTCGTCCGGCCACGGCTCGATCCAACCGGCCTCGGCGAACTCCGCAGGCCAGGTGATGTCGATGCCGAGGATGTCCATCGACGAGTCCTCCGCAGCGAGCCGGCGCACGAGCTGCTGTCGCTGCCCGTCCGCGGCGGCCGGCAACTTGATGAAGTGGATCTGGTAGCGGCCGTCGGACTGCTGGCTGCAGTACTTGGCGGCCCCCTGGTACGCGACCGGCGGGGTCGGTGGGGCGTAGTAGTCCAGCGTCACCGGACCCGCCCCGCTCGCGTTCGCGTCGCCACCGCAGCCGGCCACGGCGCCGAGCACCATGGCAGCCACTCCGCCGGCGGCCACCAGGGCCCGCCGGCGCGGTGCTGGTCGTCGGTTCATCCTTGACCTCCTAGGCTTCCCGCCCGCGGGTCGGCAGCGGTCAGGTTGTGGGTGTTCTGGTCGGCGCCATCCAGGTGCACCACGCTCGAGGTGCGTCGGGCTCGTTCCGCGGCGAAGGTGAGTTGGTGGGAAGCCAGGCTGTCCCGCGCGGGCACGAGCAGGCCGGGCCGGCCCGTGCGCAATGCTTCGGCGAAGGCCCGGACCAACCCCTCGTCCCCGCCTCCGTGCCCGGCGTCGGCGCCCGGACCCCCGTGCGCGGACACCTCGATCTCGGCGCGCTCGCCGGTGCGGAAGTCGGTCGTGGTGAGGGTGCGTCCGTCGCCGGACAGGCAACCGTGCGAACCGAAGACGCGGGTCTGCCGGAAGGTGTGCCGGGTGAACGCGGTCATCGTGAAGGACGCGGTCGCCCCACCTTCGTACTCGATGCTGACGACCTGGTGGTCGACGACGTCGTTGTCACACCGGTAGACACAGCGTCCGTAGGGACTGGTCTCCAGGGCGGCGAGAACTCCTGCCCGCGTGCGAGCCGAGGTCACCACCGAGAGGGGCCAGGGCTCCGGGTCGGGGTCCTCGAGGCACCCCAGGTAGAGGCGTGGTGCGGAGTAGGGGCAGGTCGGTTCGACCGCGCAGTCCACACAGCGCTCGCCCGCTCCCGGCGGAGCGTGCTCGGGTCGGAAGTGGGTCAGGCTGCCGAACGAGGAGACCCGGCGGGCGGGGCGGCCGACGACCAGGCCGAGCCAGTCGAGATCGTGCACGGACTTGGCCATGAGCATGAAGGTGGACTCGTCCTCGCGGCGCCAGTTGCCGCGCACGTAGGAATGCGCCTGGTGCCACCAACCGACCGGCTCGAGGTGCTCGACGCTGATCACGTCGCCGAGCAGGCCGCCGTGCAGGACGTCCATCAGCGCGCCCGTGTAGCGGGTGTAGCGCAGCACGTGACACACCGCGAGCACGACTCCCGCGCGCTCGGCCGCCTCCACCATCTGCACGCACTCGGCCTCCGTGGCCGCCATGGGCTTCTCGACGAGCACGTGGTGGCCGGAGTCGATGGCGGCGACCGTGGGGGCGAAGTGGTCGTGGTCCCTGGTCGCCACCAGCACCGCATCGGCCGCGATCGGGCCGGCCAGCAGGTCACGCCAGTCCGCGTACCGCGCCTCGTCGTCCAGGTCCAGGACCCGACCCGCGAGCGCACGCCGGTCGGCCGAGGGGTCCGCGACCGCCACGATGCTCGCCAGACCCTGACCGGCGAGCAACCGCGCGTAGCGCAGTCCACGGTCGCCGAAGCCGATCACGGCCACGCGCGGCAGTGCGGACATCCGTCCTCCGTGCCTCATCGTGGAATTAATTTCACTACCTAACTCACATAACTTGGTGCGACTGTGCTGAGATGTCAAGGGTGGGAGGTGAATCGTGACCATTCACGGCAGGGACCCCGCACTGCTGCGGCGGATCAATGCAGCGTCGACGCTGCGCGAGCTCTATTCCCGCGGACCGATGACACTGACCGAGCTGGTCGGCGCGACGAACCTGTCGAGGCGCACCGCCGAGTCGGTGCTGGAGTCGCTCGGTCGCGACGGTCTGGTCGAGGTGCACGACGCCTCGGGGACGGGTCGGTCGGTGGGGCGTCCTGCCCGGACCTTCCGGTTCCGTCAGGAGGCGGGCCTGTGCCTGGGCCTGGTGGTCCGTCGGCGGGCCGTGGACGCCGTCCTCGCCGACCTGTCCGGCACGACGGTCGCGAGCCGGTCCATCGAGGTGGCTGCCCGGGCACCGCGGGAGGAGCGGGTGGCAGCCCTCATCGAGGTGACGCGGGCCGCGCTGGCCAAGGCCCGGCTCCCGCGGAAGCGGTTGCGTGCCGTGACCGTGGGCACCCCGGGTGTCGTGGCGGACGACGGCCGCATCACGGTCTGCAACACCATCCCCGACTGGGAGGACCTCAACCTGCGCGACGAGCTCACGGGCTGGATGCGCTGCCCGGTCATCGTCGAGAACGACGTCAACCTGTCGGCGCGCGGTGAGCTGTGGCAGGGCGCTGCGCAGGGGCGCGACAGCGTCGTCTGGGTGCTGACCGGCCGGATCACCCGGGCGGCGATCGTCATCGACGGGAGGGTCTATCGCGGCGCCGACGGTGCCGCGGGTGAGATCGGCTGGCTACCCGTGCTGGGCTGGTCTGACGTCGAGGGTCACGCCCTCGCCTACCACCGAGCGCGACGAGGAGCGGCGGCCGAGGACGCTCGCGAGGGGCTGGCCGAGGCCCTGTCGCGTGGTCTCGGGGCCCTCGTCCTCACCGTGAACCCCCAGTGTCTCGTCCTCGGTGGCGTGTGTGCCGGAGAGGATCCGGCGTTGGTCGAGGCGGTCCGCCGGCACCTGGAGCCGTTCTGCCTGCGGATCCCCGAGGTGCGCACCTCGTCGCTGGGTGAGGACAGTGTCGTGGTCGGGGCCGTCCGGAGCGCTCTCGAGGAGGTTCAGCAGGGGCTCTTCTCGGTCCACTGACTCGCTCCCTCTTCTCGGCGTCCGCCGGCCGGCTCAGGCCGCTGCGTCCTTGCGAGGCCGTCCCCGGCCCCGCTTGTGCGCGAGGACCGCACCCCGCTCGAGCAGCTGGCCGCCCCAGACGCCCCAGGGCTCGCGGCGCGCCAGCGCTCCGGCCAGGCACTCCTGCTGGAGCGGGCAGAAGCCGCACAGCGACTTGGCCAGCTCGATGTCCGCCGGCCGCTCGGCGAACCACAGTTCGCCGTCGTGGTCGCGGCAGGGGATGCCGGTGCGGCCGCGAGCCGGTGGTCTCGTGCGGCGTTCGTCGGGTGCGATCGGGCGCACCGGGGTGGTGGGGCGCATGCAGACTCCTTGTGGGTGACGCTGTCCAGCCTCTCCCTCCGGAGCCGCCCTCCGGATCGGTCACAATCCCTATATCGGGTCATCCGCAGGTATGAGGTGCCTTAGGCAGCGTCGGCAGGTGTCGGCAGGGTCGCTGGACGCCTCGCGTCGGGTGACCCTCGCGTCCTGGTCCGGTATGCGGGTCAGTCGCCTCGCGAGCGAGCCCCTCCGCGCCTGTATGACGGTCAGCCCGCCCTACGCGCGCTCGCTTCGAACGTTGTGGCGGACAGGACGCATGTGTCCTGGATGCTGCCCGGCAAGGTGAACAGACCCGCTCGACCTGCGGCGAAGTCGAAGACGCGGTAGAGGTGGAACTGGTCGGCGGTTTCGCTGCTGAAGTCGACCTCGTTACGGGTTACCAGCATGGGCCAGTGGCAACCCTCACGCGTCGTCTTGACCTCGATGAACTTCTGCGCGCCGTTGGCGTCGAAAGAAAGGACGTCGTACCCGAGGCCATCCCCTCTGGTGTGGCTCACGTGCTCGACTTGTTCGGCCAGTTCCGGGCGACCGGTGGATAGCAATAGTGAGCGTTCGTGCTCGACCACGGCCAGTTCACCAGCCAGCCCGAGTTCGCGGTTCGCAGCGTCGAGCGCAACGTAGTCGCGCCGCACAGCGACTCGCTGAGACCGACGAAGCCACCCGAACTCAAGCTGCGGGGGTGAGACGTGATGCCAGTCCACGGGTGGACCGAGGTCGCTCGCCGGTCCGGTGATTGCCCTGAGGGCCGCTTCCGCGAGGCTGTCGTGATCGTCGAGAGCCAGAGCAACTGCGTCGACGAGCGACTCCTGGTAGTTCGAGGCAGGTTTGTAGCCGTTGATGAACGGATGTCGGAGGTCTCGCAGGACAGCGCTGACGTTCTGAAACTTGTACTCGATCGATGCGCGACTTCGATCGATGTGCTGTTGAACCTCGGCGTTGACGTGACTCTTCACCAGGGGCTCATTCCGGAGTTCCGCCTCGAGCATCCGAAGGTAGGCGGCAACGAGCACGGTGTTCTCCGTGGCGTTCCAGGGCTGCCCGTGACTCACGTCGCCAGGCTAGTCTCCCTGCGCGAAAGGATCGTGGGCTCACCGGAGACGCGATCAGTGGAGCCGTACCCTGAGCAGATCGAGTCGACGGGCTGGTCGGAGTGCCGCAGGGTTCGTTAGCCGCGTTGCCAGCCGGGCGCCGAGGAGGAGCAGCCAACGGCTGTCCGAGGGCTACCGCCAAGGTGCGATCCCGGGCGGGCCCCTCCCCATGCCTTGACGTCAAGGGCTCGCCACTGCCTCGGTGCGTGTCGAGGACCTCCCAGGAGCCAGCGTGTCCCCGTCAGACCTCGCGTTGATGCGCGACTGGAACCGAGGTGAGCCAGACGTGCGTTCTCCCAAAGCGGCCAGCACATCGGTCTGGGCGGTGATCTGTTGCGGGCTCCGGTTTGCGGGTCAGTCGCCTCGCGCGCGCCGGCGGGCTCGGTGGGCGGCGGCCTTGACC
>CAYRLV010000038.1:0-11800 GCA_964425155.1 uncultured Ornithinicoccus sp.
ACGTGGCCGCGCCCGAGGCGGAGTCGGAGCTGGCGGTCGGCTTCTTCGGGTCACGGTACGAGCGGGCCACCCCCGGCGAGCGGGAGTACCTGCGCGCCATGGCGGACGCGGCGACCGAGGCGGCGGAAGAGAGTGACGCGGCCGGGCCGGACGAGGTCGAGTCGGTGGCCACCTCGGCGGTCGCGGCCGTGCTCGGTCGCAAACCGCAGTCGTTGTCCCCGGCGCGGGACGCGCTGCTCAAGAAGGGGCTGATCTACAGCGGCGAGCGCGGCCGAATCGCCTTCACGGTGCCTCATTTCGGCCGATACCTGCGCAACACCACCTGACGTCGGGGGCGGCGACCGCGTCCAGGGCCGGCGGCACCGTGGTCGTGCACGGTTGACCGTGGCTTCCGCTCCGGGCGGGCCAGCGAACCGATTACCTCCGTGCGGGAGAGGGCTGACCCACGTCTGCGCGCAGCGCCTGCAGGGTGTCGATTTCGCGGTCGATTTCACGACGTTTGCCCGCGAGGCGTTCGACCTCTCGGGCGAGCAGTTGCTCCATGACGCCGGTGCGCTCCTCGGGTGGTGCCTCCAGGCACGGGAGGAGCTCGTTGATGGTGGCGCTGCCCAAGCCGGCGGCGAAGAGGTGCTGGATCATCACGACGCGGTCCACCATGGCCTCGTCGAAGTCACGCCACCCGCCGGAGGTGCGCACACAACGGATCAGCCCCAGCCCCTCGTAGTACCGCAATGACCGGACGCTCACGCCACTGGCGTCTGCCAGCTCGCCGATGCGCATCGGAACCTCCTGCTCGCCTGTCGTCAGGTCTTCAGTCTTGCACCTGACACCGGTGTGAAGTTCCACGATTGAGGCGTCGCGCCCACCAGAGGTGCTGGTGGAACACCGTCTTACCGGCCGGGCCGGCACGGCCCAGACGGCCACCGTGGCGCAGTGCCACGCCTCGAGCGCTGCCGAGGGCCCCTGATGGGACCGCCTGACCGCTGACGATCCGACTCCGCACCGAAAGGAACCGCACATGCCCTGGCTCTACCTCGCGGTCGCCGTCATCTGTGAGATCACCGTGGCCATCGCCGCCGGAAAGGCCCGAGGCTTCACCGACCTGCCGTGGACCATCGCCACGCTGGTCAGCGGCGGCATCGCCACCTACTTCCTCAGCTTGGCCCTGCTCACCTTCGACGTCGGGGTCGGGTATGCGATCTGGACCTCCGTGGCCGGCATCGGGATCGTCCTGCTCGGCGTCGTCCTGTTCGGGCAGCGTCTGGACTGGCGAAAACTGCTCGGCATCGGCGTGATCATCGTCGGCGTCGTCGGCCTGCAGCTCAGCGGCGCCGCATGACTGGGGCAGAGGCGAACCCCGCAGCAGCAACCCCTCCACCACGGACCCCGAAAGGCAACTCGGGCATGGCCAACGAGACCGCTACCACGTCCCCCGACACCACCACCGTCACCAGCCGGGCACACTCCTGGCTGGTGCTTCTTCTCGCTGGCTGCTTCGAGGTCGGCTATGCGTTGTGCGTAGGCGGCAGCGAGGGCTTCACCCGGCCGACCTGGTCGCTGGTGGCGGTGGTCTTCTTCCTGCTCACCCTCTTCGCCCTCAGCATCTCGTTGCGCACCATCGACGTCGGTCTCGGCTACGCCGTGTGGGCCGGCATTGGTGCCGTCGGAGCAGCGCTCCTGGGCCCGCTCTTCTTCGACGAGACCCTCACCGGCACCAAGGCGTTCTGGCTGGCCGTGATCGTCGCCGGCGTCATCTGGCTCAAACTCGCCGACAGCCCCCGCAGGGAGGCTTGACTCCAACCGGGGGACCGCACGACTGCGCCGATCCCGATCGCTGGGCACGTCTTGAACAGCCGAGGCGCGTGGCGGTGTACTGTGCCGCGTCACGACCCTCGTGTGTCGACGTGGCGCACGGGGCGTCCGAACCCGCACGGAGAGGACGCAGTCATGAGCGAACACGGGGCAATCCCGGACGAGCCGTCGATCTTCGACGGTGAACCGGAGGGCGGCAGCAAGGGGGTCGTGCGGATCGCCTGCGTCGCGGCGCTCGGTGGCCTGCTGTTCGGCTACGACAGCGCGGTCATCAACGGGGCCGTCTCGTCGATCAAGGACGCCTTCCAGGTGGACGACGCGGTGCTGGGTTTCGCCGTGGCATCAGCGCTTCTCGGCGCTGCGGCGGGCGCCATGTCGGCCGGACGCATCGCCGACCGGATCGGCCGGCTGCGCGTGATGAAGATCGCCGCGGTCCTGTTCTTCGTCAGTGCCTTCGGCTCCGGTCTGGCGCCCTCGCTGGCCGTCCTGGTGATCTTCCGGATCGTCGGCGGCGTCGCCATCGGCATCGCCTCGGTCATCGCCCCGGCCTACATCGCCGAGACCTCGCCGGCCCGGATCCGCGGCCGGCTGGGCTCGCTGCAGCAGATGGCCATCGTCCTGGGCATCTTCCTGTCGCTCCTGGCGGACTGGATCCTGGCGCACCTCGCCGGCGGCGCGGACAACCACCTCGCCCTGGGTCTCGAGGCGTGGCGCTGGATGTTCATCGTCATGGCGATCCCCGCGGTCGCGTATGGAGTGCTGACCACCACGATCCCCGAGTCGCCCCGATACCTGGTCTCCAAGCACAAGATCCCCGAGGCCCGCAAGGTCCTCACCACCCTGCTGGGGGAGAAGAACCTCGAGCTGACCATCCAACGGATCCGCAGCAGCCTGGAGAGCGACCGGCAGCCGTCGTGGCGCGACCTCAAGCGGCCCAGCGGCGGGATCTACCCGATCGTGTGGGTCGGCCTGCTGCTGTCGGTCTTCCAGCAGGCCGTCGGCATCAACGTGATCTTCTACTACTCCAACATCCTGTGGGAGGCGGTCGGCTTCTCGGAGAGCTCTTCCTTCGCGACCAGTGTGTTCACCTCGGTGGTCAACATCGCCACCACCGTCGTGGCCATCGGGCTCGTGGACAAGATCGGCCGCAAACCGCTGCTGGTGATCGGCTCCAGCGGTATGGCGGTCACCCTCGGCACGATGGCGATCTGCTTCGGCACCGCCGCTCAGGCCGCCGACGGCTCGCCACACCTCACGGGCGCGTCGGGACCCATCGCCCTGGTCGCGGCGAACCTGTTCGTGGTGTTCTTCGGCATGAGCTGGGGACCCATCGTGTGGGTGCTGCTGGGCGAGATGTTCCCCAACCGCATTCGCGGCGCGGCGCTCTCGCTGGCCGCAGCGGGACAGTGGGCCGCGAACTGGGCCATCACGGTCAGTTTCCCCTCGCTGAAGAGCTTCTCGCTCGGCTTCGCCTACGGCATGTACACGCTGTTCGCTGCGCTGTCCCTGCTGTTCGTCCTGAAGTTCGTCCGCGAGACCAAGGGCATGTCCCTGGAGGACATGGACGAACAGGCCGGCGTCGAGCGGCTGGCCAACACCTGACACCCCGGGCGTGCCGCTGCCCCGGGGGTTTCGGCGCGCGGCCGGGGCATACTCGTCGGGTGAGCCAACTGCCCGTCGAACGCCACCTGCTGCGTGCGAAGGACCTCGCCGACCGGCACTACCGCGAGCCGATCGACGTGACCGCCATGGCGGCTGCCGCGCGACTGAGCAGGGCCCACTTCAGCCGCGCGTTCCGGGCCGCCTTCGGCCAGTCGCCGCACGTCTACCTGCTCACCCGGCGGCTCGAGCGGGCGGCCGCCCTGCTCAAGGACACCGACCACACCGTGGCCGACATCTGCGCGGAGGTCGGGCTGACCAGCGTCGGGTCGTTCACGACGAGCTTCAAGCGGATGTTCGGCGACACGCCGGCGGCCTACCGCGACCGCTTCCCGCCGGCGCGCGGCCACGCGGTGCTGCCCAGTTGCGTGGTGCGGTTCTACGGCCGGCCGGAGCACGTGCCCCAGCGCCGGGAGACAGCACGATTCGAGAAGACGGACGCCTCGTCCGGGCCCTAGCGTCGAGGTCATCCAGTCGAACTCGAAGGAGAGACCATGATCAAGCTCAGCGGGGCCCAGGTGTGGGTGCACGACCAGGACGAGGCGCTCGCGTTCTACACCGACAAGCTCGGGATGGAGCTGCGGCAGGACGTCACCGTCCCCGAGATGGGCAACTTCCGGTGGCTCACCGTGGGGGTCCCCGGCCAGGAGACCGAGGTCGTGCTCATGGCCATCCCCGGGCCGCCGATCCTCGACGAGGCGGTCCGCGAGGAGATCCGTGCCCTGATGGCCAAGGGGTTCGCCCAGACGTTGTTCCTGACGACGGACGACTGCCACAAGAGCTTCGAGGAGCTCAGCGCCCGAGGCGTCGAGTTCACCGAGGAGCCCGAGCAGCGCCCCTACGGGATCGACGCCGGTTTCCGTGACCCGTCGGGCAATTCGTTCCGGCTCACCCAGACCCTGCCCATGGAGTCGGTATGACGTCACGCACCCTCGCGCGCCCCTGACCCGGGAGGGGAGGCGAGTCGGTCACCCGGGATCGGACTTGTCGACGAGGACCTCACCCGTGCGGGCGTCGATCTTGAGCGCGTGCTTCGGCCCGGCGCCGGACAACACGTCCGCCTCCCACACGGTCTTCCCGCGGTAGTCGTCCAGGTTCAGCTCGGTGATGCGGCCGTCCGTGACCGTGTCGGCGACGACCAGGGCCGCGTCCCGGTAGGTCAGCTTGGACGCGCGCACCCGCTGACGGTGCTTGGCCCGATCGTGATCGTCATCGTCGACCTGGGGGCCGCTCAGGACTCGCGTGCCGTGCCGGGACAGATCCATCTCGTGCTCGGTGCCGTCCGAGGTGACGACCTGGGCCTCCCAACGGGACTCACCGTCCTCCGACTCGATCGAGACGAGCGTGCTGTGCGGGACCTTCTTCTCGGCCGTGGCGGCCGCCCGCAGCAGGTCGGGGTTGGACGCGTAATCGAGTTTGTCCGAGGCGGTCGAGGACGATCGGGTGTCGCTCGGCGTGTCGGAGGACTGCGACGTCGTCGGGGAACTCATGGACGGAGCGGGCGTGCCGGAGGTGGGCGCGGCCGTCGTGGTGGCGCCGGGGCGGGTGCTGTAGCCGCTGCTCGTCGTCCCGCCTCCCCCGCACCCGGCGATCGCGAGGAACGCCAACGACACCGCGGCCACGCCAAACCGGCGCCAGCGAGAGCGTGCTCCGCTCGCCTGCGTGCTGGGTTGGGTCGTCATCTGGATTCGCTACCCCGCTGCGCCGGGGCCAAACCCGCGACCCGCCCGCTCGCGCCCGGCGGGATCCACGACGATGGAGGCATGGAGGGCATGAAGAGACATGGCGGGCCCGACGACAGGTGACCTGGTCGTCGACGACCAGGTGACCATCCCGGCGGCCGAGCTGCGCGAGCGCTTCTCCCGCAGCTCCGGGCCCGGAGGCCAGGGCGTCAACACCACCGACTCGCGGGTCGAGCTCACCCTCGACGTGGCCGGGTCACGGTCGCTGCCCGAGGCCCGGCGTGCGCGGGTCCTGCAGCGCCTCTCCGGCCGTCTGGTGGAGGGCCGGCTCACCGTGGTCGCCAGCGAGCACCGCTCCCAGCTCGCCAACCGTCGTGCCGCGAGGGAGCGTATGGCGCAGCTGCTGCGGGAGGCCCTGGCACCTCCGCCCCCGCGGCGCCGGGCGACCCGGCGCACCCGAGGGAGCACGGAGCGCCGCCTGGCCGCCAAGAAGCGGCGGTCGGAGATCAAGCGGGGCCGCGCCCGTCCCACCGACTGAAGCCGGCTGGCTCGTCGGGCGGCTGGCGGTCCCGCGCTCAGTCGACCCAGTAGTTGTCGTGCTCGATCGCGAAGGCGGCGCGCTCGCTGTCGGTGAGGTCCTCCCCCGCGGCCATGCGGGCCAGCCCCTCGAAGTAGGCCTCGCGGGGAGCTCCCGGCGCGAAGTGCAGCAGCATCTTCGCGGCCCCGGACTCGTTCTTGAAGCCGTGCAGACCCCCCGCGGGAACGTGCACGAAGTCACCCGGCCGCGTGGTGTTCCATGACCTGCCGTCGAAGATGGAGACCTCGCCCTCGAGGACGTAGAAGGACTCGGTGATCGTCTTGTGGAAGTGGGCGTCCGGACCGCTCCGGGGACCGGCGAACTCCCACCGGTAGAGGCCGAACAGTCCTCCGGTGTCGCGGCTGGCCGCCAGGTAGTGCACGCGGTTGCCGTTGGGGTAGATGATCTCCGGCATCGCATCCCATCGCCGGACCCAGGCACTGGCCTCGCCCGTGTCGCGGTCGTAGATGGCCGGTGGATAGCTCATGGGCACTGCCTACCGCACCCCCGCCTCCGCTGTCACGCCGATTCCCACCGGTCCGAGGCGCACGGCGGGCCGGGAATGATCACTCCCCGTGGGGGCTTGTCACCGTCATGGTCCGTAGCCCGCACGTCACCGACGCACCCTGCGACAACGACGTCCGGGAGACCGAGGCGGCCGAGGCCGTGCTCCGCGAGATCCGGTGGACGGTGGGGGACGTTGAGCACGGTCGGCTGCGGCCCGGGCACGTCCACGGACGGCTGATGGACGGCCCGCACTTCGCGTTCCTCGCCGCGGGGCGCGCCACGCTGCGCGCCGGGGACGACCCGAGGACGGTCGAGCACCCGCGCGGTGCCGACACCGACCTCGACGAGGTGCGGGTGTCGGCAGGCGACTTCCTCCTGCTGCCGCGCGGCGGCGCCATACGCATCCGGGCCGAGGGTGACGAGATGGCGCGGTTCGTGACCGGCCAGCTGCGGCTGGACGGCGGCGCGTTCCACCAGGTGACCCGGCTGATGCCGGCGTCCCTGTTCAACTGCGCACGCATCCTGCACGACGGCGCGCACCGAGGGCTGTTCCAGCTCATCGACGGTGAGCTGGGCCGCCAGCGCGCCGGGTCCGGGGCGGTGCTCGACCGCGTGGTCGACCTGGCCGTCTCGACGACACTGCGCTCGTGGCTGGAGCAGTGCTGCGTGAGCGCCAGCGCCTGGTTGGTGCAGTTGCGCGACCCACGGCTCGGCCGGGCGCTCGAGGCCATGCACGCCGACCCCGGTCACGCCTGGACGGTCGAGTCGCTGGCCCGCCTGGCGCACACGTCGCGCTCGCAGTTCGCGGGGGTCTTCCACGACCTGATCGGTCAGACCCCGGCGCGCTACCTCACCGGCGTCCGGATGCGCCGGGCGGAGGACCTGCTGCGCGCGGGGTGGTCGGTGAGCCGGGTCGCGGTCCAGCTCGGCTACGAGTCGGACGAGGGGTTCCGCCGGGCGTTCCGGCGGCACACCGGCCTCGCCCCGACCGCCTGGCTGCGGACGGCCCCCGGCGACGCACCCCGCGCGGCCGGAGCGGCCCTGAGCACGGTCGTGTCGGACCCGGACCCGGAGCTCGAGCCCGCGCTGCAGCCCGCCAGCGCCTGAATCGGCCCCGGCCTCAGGCCGCCGCAGCCGAGACCCGGTGGGTCCGCACGCGGGCGAACACCGCGACCGCCAGCAGCGCCGCGGCCGCCGCGAGGGCGAAGGTCGCGCGCACCCCGAGGTCGTCCACCACGACGCCGCCGACCGCGGCGCCCAGCGCGATCGAGACCTGGAACGTCGCGACGGTCAGGCTCCCCGCGCTCTCCAGCCGGTCCGGGGCCACCCGGCCGAGCCAGGTCTGCAGCATGGTCGGCACCGCACCGAACCCCAGGCCCCAGCCGGCGACCGCCACGGCCGCCAGCGCCACCAGGTCCTGTGCCGCGAGCAGACCCGTCCCGGCCGCGAGCAGCACCGGCACGAGGACGAGCACCGGCCGCATCCACCGGTCGGCGAGGTAGCCGGCCAACAGGTTGCCCACGAAGGCGGACACGCCGAAGACCGCCAGCAACACGGCCACCAACCCGGTGTCCAGGCCGTCCACCCCGTCGAGCATCGGCCGCACGTAGGTGAAGGCGGCGGTGTGCCCGACGACCAGCAGCGCCAACCCGCCGAAGCCGATCGCGATGACCGGCGTCCGGAGCGTGTTCACCAGCGACCGGATCCCGGGCTGCTCACGGGCCTGGATCGAGGGCAGCACGGCCAGCTGCAGCACGAAGGTCACCACGCCCAACGCCGCGGCGCCCACGAAGGCGGCCTGCCAGCCGACGTGGTCGGCCACGAACGCCCCGACCGGTATGGCGGCCACGGTCGCCACCGAGACGCCGGCGTTCACCACGGTCATGGCACGCCCGAGCAGGTGCTCCGGCACCAGCTCGGACACGACCGCGAGCGAGAGCGCCCAGAAGCCGGACAGCGCGACCCCCAGCAGCGCGCGGCCGACGAGCATCCCCGCAAACCCGGGCGCCAGGGCGACGAGCAGGTTCGACCCCACGGACAGCAGGGTGAGGCCCAGCATCACCAGCCGGCGGTCGACGGACGGCAACAGGGCCACCAGGGCCGGACCGGCCAGGATGCCGACCACGGCCGTGGCGGTGACCAGCTGCCCGGCACGTCCCTCGCTGAGGCCGAGGTCGCTCGCGATCGGCGTCAGCAGGCTGGCGGGGAGGAACTCGCTGGCGACCAGGGTGAAGATCCCGAGCCCCAGGCTGACCACGGCCCACCAGGTCCGGCGGCCGACCGCGGGTGGTGCGTCGGCGTCATACGGGTCGGTGCGGGTGAGGGTCTTGGTCGTGTCGGTCACGTGCGCTCTCCTTCGGCTCAGGAGAGATCGTCCGTCCGCCGCCCTCGCCGGACCCGACCGATCGTCGCGGTCACCCCACCATTCGTCCGAAAGCCGCGACGCCTGAGAGGCTCAGTCGAGTCGCGCGGCGACGTCGGCGGGGAAACCGCCGGTCGCGATCGGCCCCCAGCGGGTGGGGGTGACGCGGATGAGCGACTTGCCCTGGATACGCATGGCGCGTCGGTAGTCGTCCCAGTCCGGGTGCTCCCCGGAGATGGCGCGGAAGTAGTCGACGAGCGCCTCCTCCGCCTCCGGCATGTGCAGCACCTCGGCCTCGCCGTCGACCTGCACCCACGCGTCGTTCCACTCGTCCGACAGCACCACGACCGACACCTCGGGGCGCCGTTCGGCATTGGTCGTCTTGGCGCGGTCGGGATAGCTGGAGATGACGATCCGGCCGGCGGCGTCGACACCGCCGCTGACCGGCGAGATCTGCGGACGTCCGTCGGATCGCTGGGTCGCCAGCAGCATCCGGTGTCGGGGGCGGACGAAGTCGAGCAGCGCGTCGCGGCTCACGTCCGTGGTGGTGGCGATCGTCCGGGCCATGGACGCACCCTACGCCGGGTGCGCAGCGACGTCGGGCGTCGTCACCGACGGTGGGTGCCGTGGTGGGCCAGGGTGTCCTCGATCAGCCGGGCCGCGCCCACCATGTAGGCCTCGAACGGGTGGTAGTTCGCTGCCGCGGCGGGGTCGAAGTGCTGGCCGTTGATCCACGGCTGGTCCGAGCAGGCGTCGTGGCCCCGGGAGGCGCGATAGACGTCGACGTAGGTCACGTGGTTGACGTGGGCGGCGTGCCGCAGGGCCGCGTTGAGGTTCTTCTCGATGCTGTTCACGTAGCGGTAGTCACCGGTCGCGAAAGGCAGGATGTCGGGGCAGGTGCCGTGCGACGGGACGATCTGCGGGTAGCCGATCACCAGGATCCTCGCCTCCGGGGAGCGCTGCCGAATCTGCTCGACCACGTGGTCGACCCGGTCGCGGGTGCCGGCCAGCGCCGCGCGGAGCACGTCGCGCCCCTGCCCGCCGAAGTGCTCGCGGCACGGCGCACCGTCCGGGTCCGTGGCGCGCAGCGCCGGGCAGACGGTGACCAGCTGCCCGAAGACGTTGAAGTCGTTGCCGCCGATGCTCACGGTGACGAGCTCGGTGTCACGCGTCAGGGCGTCGAACTGCGGTGCCACGCCTGGCAACTGGGACTGCGTCATGTCCTTGGTCTGCGCACCGCTGCAGCTCACGTCGGTGAAGTCGGTGATGCCGAGCGACCCCGCCACCAGCGCGGGGTAGTTGTTGGTGGACCGGTAGCAGCCGCCCGCGATCTGCAGGGTGGGGATGAAGGGGCCGGCCGTGTAGGAGTCGCCCAGCGCGACATACGAGTCGTATGTCGTGTCACGAGACTGGTCTTGGCTCGCCTGCGCCAGGGGTGCTCCCAGCAGCGCGAGGGCGCTGAACAGTGCCGCGACGAGGAACCCACGGCGGCTGGCGGATCGCATCATTCTCACTCCATCGCTCGGCCCCGAGGTAGTCGTCAACGTACTCCCGGGCCGCCGCGCGCACGAGGGGATACGCCGGATGGGCGTGACCGCCCCGTCCCGCGGGTCGGTCCGGCTCCGACGCGGATCAGTCGCGCCGACCCGCCTCGGCGACCGTGGCGATACCGCCGACGATGGCGTCGATGCCGAGCCGGTAGTAGTCGTCGAGGTCGGGCGGCGTGGTGAGCACCTCGGCGGCGGCGCGGATGTTGGGGAACCGCCCCGCCGGCAGGTCGCCCAGGAGCTGCTCGGTGGCGCTGCACTCGGCGGACTGGTCCGGCTTGTGCCGCGGCTCGTAGACGGCGAGCGCGACGACCGACTGCACGGCCTGCTGGCACAGCAGCGCACCGTGGGCGGAGCTCAACCCGGCCTGTCGCGCGCTGTCCAGCATGATCTCGAAGGCGGCCAGGTAGTTCGGCAGCGGCACCAGCCGCTCGATGACCTGCCGCCCCATCCAGGGATGCCCGCGCAGCAGGTCGACGAGGGTGACCAGGACGCGCCGCAGGCGCTGCTCCCACCCGGCGCCCGCCAGGTCGGTGAAGTCCGCGTCGGTGACCACGTGCTCGGCCATCCGGTCCAGGAGGGCGTCCTTGTCCTCGAAGTGCCAGTACAGGGCCATCGGGGTCACGCCGTGCTCCCGGGCCAGCCGTCGCATCGACACCGCCTCGATCCCCTCGCGGTCGGCGATGGCCACGGCGGAGCGCAGCACCTCCGTCGGCGACAGCGCGGATCGGGTGGCCGGCGAATTCCGCTTCACAGCGACAACTGTACGGCGTATGGTTTCGGCATGACTTATACGCCGTATAGCCCTAGGGCCGTGACCGGTCTGGTGGATTCCGGGCGGGTGCCCGGGGTGCAGGAGTTGCGCTCGCGGTGGCGGCGGCAGGTGCTGCCCGGCCTGCGCGGAGCGGTGCTCGATGTCGGGGCCGGCGAAGGGAGCGACCTCCCCCACCTGCAGGGCGCGAGCGCGATCACGCTCCTGGAGCCGCACCGCGGCGCGGCCCGCCGGTTGTCGCAGCGGCGCACCGATCCGCGGATCCGCGAGGTGCTGCGAGCGCCGGCGGAGGCGATCCCCCTCCCGGATGGCACCGTGGACGCGGCCCTCTGCTCGGCGGTGCTGTGCTCCGTGACCGACCCGGACCTGGCGCTCGCCGAGATCACCCGGGTGCTGCGACCGGGCGGCCGGCTGGTGCTGCTCGAGCACGTGGCCGCTGGCCCCGGCAGCTGGCTGCGCCGGGGCCAGCGGCTGGTGGCGCCGGCCAGTCGTGCCCTCGATCGCGGCTGCGACCCCTCCCGTGACACGGAGGCGGCGCTCCGCCGAGCGCCGCTGCACGTCCTACGGCTGCAGCGCCTCGACGCCGGCGGCCCGTGGGGCCTGAGGATCCCCCACCTGGCCGCCGAGCTGGTTCGTCCCGCGTCGTGACCGCTCCGGCTGGCGACCGGACGAGGACCAGCGGCTGGTGAAGTCGCCGCGCTGGCAAAGGCCCCCTCCTGCCCTTGCCAGCGCGGCACGACGTACTCAGCGGTGTGCGACGACCCGGTCGGATCGACGCACGCCCCGAGAGCTCGTCGGGTGCAGCGACCCCCCTGCGGTCGCCGCTCACTGAGGAGAGACCGGCGACCCACGGAAAGATGACGCGGGGCGGGAAAGAATTTT
>CAYRLV010000038.1:11900-16987 GCA_964425155.1 uncultured Ornithinicoccus sp.
GTCGACGAGGTCGGCGGGGGTGGCGGCGGATTCGACCGGGTCGACGAGGTCGAGGTGGTCGTTGATGGTGCGGACGTCGAGGGTGTGGACGTGGGTGTGACGACCGACGTCGACGAGGTGGACGAGGGCGTCGGCAGCGTGCTCGGGCTCACCGGCGGGCGGTGCCGCTTCTGGCGCGCCGTGGTGGCCCGGTCGTGCGAGCTCGCGGTGCTGGTCGTGCTGCTCGTCGTGGCGGGACCCGGCGGCACCGGCGCGGGAGCATCGGCGGCACGCGCGACGCTCGACGGGGTGTGCGGAGGCGGGTCGACCGGGTTGTTGGTGAGCGCGTAGGCGGACAGCGCCCCGGCCACGACGACGACCCCGGCGGCGCCCACCCCGGCGACCTTGCCGGCGTGGCTGGGCCGCAGCCCGAACTTGAGCAGGAGCGCACCCACGGCATGGGTGGACCCCGCCGTGGCCCAGCTGATGCCGGGCCCGAGGGCGAGCAGCGCGGGAAGCAGGAAGCCGCGCAGGTCGCGGTCGACCGCCTCGAGCTCGGCGAGCCGCTCCGTGCACTTCGCGCACACCGCCACGTGTCCACGCACGTCGGCCGGCCCGTTGCCCGACCCCGACGGGATGAGCTCGACGAGCCGGGGCACGAACGGCGCGCATGCCGCGGCCACCCCCCGGCTGGACCCGTGGACCTGGAGATAAGCCGTCCGAAACCCGAGACGGGCACGCCGGGCGAGCGCCGCGAGCGCGTTGGGTGACATGCCCAGGTCCGCGGCGATCGTCTTGTTGCTGTCGTGGTCGACGGCGGTCCGCCACAGGACCGTCTGCCACCGGCGTGGCAGCGAGGCGAAGGCCTCCCGCACCAGGCCGAGCTCGGCGTGGTGGGCGACCGGGTCGACGGCCTCCCGGTCGCCGTCCTCGAAGTCCGAGATCTCGTCGGTGAGCACGTCGTTCGACGACGCCCGGCGCGCACGACTCGAGGCCTGGTTGCGGACGGCCGTCATCAGGTAGGCACGCACGGAGGCGGACGGGCCCGCGTCGTTGTCGATGGCCTGCAGCATCGCGGTGAAGGCATCCGACGCCAGCTCCTCGGCGTCACGGGGCTGGCGGGCGATGCGGCGCGCCGCTGCGAGCGTGGCGGGGTAGTGCCGTGACCAGAGCTCGGCCATGGCACCGGTGTCACCGTTCCGGACCTGCTGGAGCAGGTCGGAGTCGTCCGTCTCCGCCAGAAGGCTCATCCACGCCTCTCCGTTGGCAAAAACGCGAAAATTATCGCACACAGAGGCCGCCGCAGCGGTCTCACAAGGCACCCGCCCGACTGACCATGACGAGGGACGCCTCTCCCACGTGTGCCAGCGCCTCGAGCAGGTCGACGGGGTCGATGCTCACCGGTTCGCGACGCGACTGCTCGACGAGGCGGTGGTAGGCGCGCACGGCGGAAGCCAGCGCCAGGAACTCCTCCGACGCCGGATCCGGCTCGGAGATCGCCGGCGGCTCACTCACTCCTCGTACCCTCTCCTCGCCGTGGCCGGGGCCCGGTCGCCCGTGCTTTGTCACCTGCCTGTCGCCTGCTCAGCGCCTGCTCGGTGACGGCTCCCCACCGTGCAGGGACAAGGCCCGGACGTGCCCTCTGCTGGGTGAGACGCGACAGGGCCGAAAAAGTGACGCGACCGAGCGCGACGCGGTCGGCCGCGTCACCCACCCGGCACATCTTTTCTCCGGGACCGCGTCACGGATCGGGGGTTCGTGCGTCTCGACCTGACAGACGGGCCCCGTGCCCGCAGCACGGACACGCGTCACTCCCACGCGTGCGAGGTCGTGGCGCCACCGGCGCCGGAGAGGAACGGATGGCATCTCCCGCATCGCCAGGCAGGCACATCCGGCACGTTCTGGATGCCGTCGTCGCCCTGGTCGTGCTCGTGCTGGCCCTGCCCGTCCTGGCCGTGACCGCGATCTGGTCACGACTGAGGGCGCCGGGCCCGGTCTTCTCGACGGAGACGCGGATCGGCACCTGGGGCCGCACGTTCCGGATGGTCCGGTTCACCTGCTGGGCCGCGCCCTCCGGCGCGATCGGACGGCCCACCCTCCGTGCGGTCGTCGGGCGCCTGCCGCAGCTGGTCAACGTGCTGCGCGGGGACATGTCCCTGATCGGGCCCCGAGCCCCACGGCCTGAAGAACTGACCCGGGCGCTTCGGGTGCGCCCCGGCATCGTCACCCTGCGCACGCGCCGAGCCGGCGCCGTGCGAAGGACCCGGCAAGGAGGCGCGATGGTCGCAAACCACTGAACGACTGCACGACTCGACTCAACCTGAGGAGACGGCATGGAACTGAGTGACTTCGACTGGTCCGGCATGATCACCAAAGTGGTCGCCGCCATCATCATCCTGATCATCACGGCGGTGATCGCGAAATTCCTGAAGAAGGTCCTCACCCGACAACTGAGCAAGGTCAAAGTGCTCCAGCGGGGCGACGACGGCGGGGACACCCTGGCCGCGTCACTGGGCACGATCGCGTCCCTGGTCGTGTGGCTGTTGGGGCTGATGGCCATCATCAACCTGTTCGAGCTCACCCAGGTCACCGCGCCACTCCAGGACCTGCTCGGCGGCATCCTCGGCGCGCTGCCGAAGATCCTCGGTGCCGGCATCCTGCTGTTCATCGGGTTCCTGCTCGCCAAGATCGCGCGCGAGCTCGTCGTGACCGCCCTCCAGGCGGCCCACGCCGACCGCTTCCTCGAGCGGCTCGAGCGCCGCGCCTCGGCCGCGACCGACCTCGACTCCGAGGACACCGCCGAGATGGCTCCCTCGGAGCGCGCCCAGGGCGCGACGGCCACGGCCCAGACCGCCGACGACGCCGGCAAGGTCCGCATCTCGACCATGGTCGGGCAGCTGGTGTTCGCCGTGATCCTGCTCGTCGTGGCCATCTCGGCGCTGCAGGTCCTGGACATCGACTCGATCTCCGGCCCGGCGACCGAGATGCTGTCGGTCATCCTCAACGCGCTGCCGCTCGTGCTGGCCGCGCTGATCCTGCTCGGGATCGGTGTCGTCATCGCCAAGTTCGTCGGTCAGCTGCTCGAGACGATGCTGCGCGGCCTGCGCGTCGACGCCGCTCTCGAGCGGGTCGGTGTCGACGCCCGCAACGTCGACCTGCCCTCGATCATCGCCCGCATCGTGCAGGTGGCGATCGTGCTGTTCTTCGCGGTGGCCGCCACCAAGACGCTCGACTTCCCCGAGATCACCGGGATGCTCAACACGATCCTCGCTGTCGCGGGCCACGTCGTGTTCGGCGCCGCGGTCATCCTGGCCGGCGTCTTCATCGCCAAGGTGGTCGCGTCGTTCGCGTCCGGTCACGTGGCGACGGTGATCCGCTACGGCACGATCGTGCTGTTCGTGGCGATCGGCCTGAAGTACATGGGTCTCGCCAACTCGATCATCAACCTGGCCTTTGGTGCGTTGGTCGTCGGTGGCGCTGCCGCCGCGGCCCTCGCCTACGGGCTCGGTGGCCGGGACGCCGCCGCCCGCCAGCTGGAGTCCATGCAGGACAACCGGCGCCGCACCGCGGAGCTCACCTCCGAGCGCGGCTGACGCGCCCGTCCCTACGCTGCCCCGGCCGCCTGGCGTGACGGCCGGGGCAGCGTCACGTCATACAGGCTCACCGGCGAGCGTCAAGCCGCGCTGGCAAAGGTGGCTGCACCAGCACGTATGAGGGGGTGCTGGCCCACCTTTGCCAGCGCGGCTGTTCGCGTCACCCGTCACGGTGGAGCGGGCGGAGGGCCCGCCGCCCGGTGAGGACTACACCCGGTCAGGCAGCAGCACCGAGGTGCCGAAGTCTCCACTCAGGACGATGTGGCCCGACTCGATCCACAGCTCTCTGTAGTCCAACGGCCAGGCGGCCACCTCGTCGCCGTCCTGGTCGATCACGGTCACCCCGTCCTCCTTCCGCGGGAACAACAGGAGTCCGCCCGAGCCCACCCCCTGGAGCGAGATGATGCTGTCGGGCAGCTCCTCGACCTGACCCGATCGGGTGTAGTCGCGCTGCCGGTCGTCTTCAAACAGCTGGGGAACACCCCGCGCATCGACCCCGACCACTCTGCCGGCGCGGCGATGGTCCTTGAGCGGGAAGGTCACCCCGGACCCAGGATCGGGGACGAACCGGTACTGCGAGACCCCCTTCGTCCGGTCGACCTCATGTCCGTCGAGGTCGAAGAAGGCGTACTCCGGGTCCGTCTCCTGCACCTTCTGCACGTAACCGTCGCTCGCCCAGGTGATCCAGTGCGGCTTGGGGACCGAGGCGGTGTGCCGCGTCTTCCCGGTCTTGAGGTCGACCACGCTCACCGTGCCTCCGGCGAAGTCCGTGACGCCCGCCATCCCGTTGTCGAGCACGGTGACCTCGGCCCGCGAGGGCACGGCCCGGCTCCACACCTGCGTGCCGTTCTCGATGCCGAGAAGCGTGGACCCATCGGTCTCGACCACGAGGACCGACCCCACCCAGGTGAGCGGTTCGACGGCCGTGACGTTCTCCCCCAGCGGCAGCGTCATCCGCGCCACTCCAGCGGTGGGCTCGATCAGCTTCCAGCCCTCGTCAGCCGTCCGCACCACCAGGTGGGTCGTGCGGGCCGCGGCCACAGGCGCCTGAGGATCGCCGCGCAGCAGCGCTCCCCTGCTGCAGGTGGCGCCCTCGAGCTCCCAGTTCCGCGCGCCGCCGGCCAGGTTCCGGGCCAGGACCGTCGGCTCACCGGCGGAGTTGCTCTCCACCTCGATCGCGAGCTCCCGTGTGACCGCGCAGAGGTCGTTCATCGTCACGTAGGCCGAGCCGAAGCCCTGGCGATATCCGGCATCGAGCCACCGGCCCGGATCGCCGTGCGGGTGCAACCGCAGCCGCGCCGTATCCGGCAGACCGGAATCGCCCGAGGCCTGGTCCCCGGTGCATCCGGAGAGCGCCAGCCCGAGGAGGAGCAGCACGGACGTCAGCGTCATCAGTCGGGTTCGCAGCGACGGCATGGGCGCCAAACTATCCCGATGAAACCCGGGGCTCCCGGATCTGCGCCCGCCCGATCCCGCCTGCTCGCTTCGTGCGCTCACCACCTGCGCGAGGGGGGA
>CAYRLV010000039.1:0-13591 GCA_964425155.1 uncultured Ornithinicoccus sp.
ATCGACGAGCTCGGCCGGTTGCCCGGCGTCGGGCCCAAGAGCGCGCAGCGGATCGCCTTCCACCTGCTGCAGGCCGACCCGGCCGACGTGCAACGTCTCGTGGCCTCGCTGACCGAGGTCAAGGAGAAGGTCCGGTTCTGCAGCACCTGCGGCAACGTGGCCGAGGCCGAGCAGTGCCGCATCTGTCTCGACCCGCGCCGTGACCCGGCCTTCCTGTGCGTGGTCGAGGAGCCCAAGGACGTCGTGGCCATCGAGCGGACCCGCGAGTTCCGCGGCCGCTACCACGTGTTGGGCGGGGCGATCAGCCCGATCGAGGGGATCGGCCCGGAGGACCTGCGGATCACCGAGCTGATGGCGCGGCTGGCCGACGGCGAGATCACCGAGGTCATCATCGCCACCGACCCCAACCTCGAGGGCGAGGCGACCGCGACCTACCTCGCCCGGCTGCTGCGCACCATGGACCTGCGGATCACCCGGCTGGCGTCCGGCCTGCCGGTCGGCGGCGACCTGGAGTACGCCGACGAGGTCACCCTGGGTCGCGCGTTCGAGGGGAGGAGGTTGCTCGATGCCTGACGAGCTGACCCTGCTGGCGCAGGAGACCGGCGCGGAGGCCCGCAGCTACCTGGTGGCGGTGCGGGAGGTGGCGTCCGGCAGTGAGTCCGAGAGCGCCATACCGGTGCTGCTGCTCGCCGTCTCACAGATCCTGGTGACCGGCGCGCGGCTGGGGGCGATCACCGACATCGTGCCCGAGGACCGGTTCGAGGCCGATCCCGGCCCGGACGACGACCTCGACCCGCTGCGGCAGGGGCTGGCCAACCTGTTCGAGGGGATCGACGAGTACGCCGACCTGGTCGACCCGGTCACCTCGCTCGAGCTGACCACCGGGGTGGTGTCCAACGACCTCACCGACGTCGCGGCCGCGCTGGCCCACGGCCTGCGCCACCTGCAGGAGGGGCGGCCGACCGAGGCGCTGTGGTGGTGGCAGTTCAGCTACCTGTCCTTCTGGGGTGAGCGGGCCGCGAGCGCGTTGCGCGTGCTGCAGACGGTGCTGGCGCACCTGCGGCTGGACGCCGACGAGGAGCTGGTCTCCGACGCGGAGTTCGACGCGCTCCATCCGTGAGCCGGGTGGCCGTCTCGCGATCCGGCCCCGGCGGTCCACAGCGTGGACACCTTCTACACTGGTGCTGCCCCCCGACCCCATCCGACGGAGTCCGCACGTGACCTTGGTCGTCCAGAAGTACGGCGGCTCCTCGCTCGCCGACGCCGACAGCATCAAGCGCGTCGCCCGCCGGATCGTCGAGACGCGCAAGGCCGGCAACGAGGTGGTCGTGGTCGTCTCCGCCATGGGCGACACCACCGACGACCTGCTCGACCTCGCCGACCAGGTCTCGCCGCTGCCGCCCGCCCGGGAGATGGACATGCTGCTCACCGCGGGGGAGCGGATGTCCATGGCGCTGGTCAGTATGGCGATCGCCAACCTGGGCGACAGCGCTCGCTCGTTCACCGGCTCGCAGGCCGGTGTCCTCACCGACTCCACCCACGGCAAGGCCAAGATCATCGACGTGACCCCCGGGCGGATCACCAGCGCCCTGGCGGAGGGGCACATCGCGATCGTCGCCGGGTTCCAGGGCGTCAGCCAGGACAGCAAGGACATCACCACGCTCGGCCGCGGTGGCTCCGACACCACGGCCGTGGCGCTCGCGGCGGCCCTCGATGCCGATGTGTGCGAGATCTACACCGACGTGGACGGTGTCTTCACCGCCGATCCACGTATCGTGCGGGGCGCCCGCAAGCTCGATCGCGTCACCAACGAGGAGATGCTGGAGCTGGCCGCGTCCGGGGCGAAGATCCTCATGCTGCGGTGCGTCGAGTACGCCCGCAGGATGGGCGTCCGGATCCACGTCCGGTCGTCGTTCTCCTACCGGGAGGGCACCTGGGTCGTCGACGACAACGAAGGAGCAACCGTGGAAGCCCCGATCATCTCCGGCGTGGCGCACGACCGCAGCCAGGCCAAGATCACCGTGGTCGGCGTGCCCGACCACCCGGGCAAGGCGGCCGAGGTCTTCGACGTGCTGGCCGCCGCCGAGCTCAACATCGACATGATCGTGCAGAACGTCTCGGCCGTGGAGACCGGCTTGACCGACATCTCGTTCACGCTGCCCCAGGCCGACGGGCAGCTGGCGGTGCAGGCGCTCAAGCGCTCCCAGGAGTCGATCGGTTACGCCACGCTGCTCTACGACGACCAGATCGGCAAGGTCTCGCTCGTCGGCGCCGGCATGCGCAGCCACCCCGGCGTCAGCGCCCAGTTCTTCCGCTCGCTCGCCGACGCGGGAGTCAACATCGAGATGATCTCGACCTCGGAGATCCGCATCTCCGTGGTCACCAGGGACGATCAGCTCGACACCGCCGTCCGTGCGGTGCACACGTCATTTGGCCTCGACTCGTCCGAGGGAGAGGCCGTCGTCTACGGAGGAACAGGTCGATGAACGACCAGCAGCCCAAGCCCACCCTCGCCGTCGTCGGAGCCACCGGTGCCGTCGGGACGGTGATGCTGTCGATCCTGTCCCAGCGCGCCGACCTCTGGGGCGAGATCCGCCTCGTCGCCTCCGCGCGCTCGGCCGGCAAGGTGCTCCGGGTCCGCGGCGAGGACGTCGTCGTGCGGGAGCTCACGCCGGAGGTGTTCGACGGCGTCGACGTGGCGATGTTCGACGTGCCCGACGAGGTGTCCGCGGAGTGGGGGCCGGTCGCGGCGGAGCGCGGGGTCGTCGTGGTCGACAACTCGGGCGCCTTCCGGATGGACCCCGACGTGCCGCTCGTGGTGCCCGAGGTCAACCCGGCCCAGGTCCGCAACCGGCCCAAGGGGATCATCAGCAACCCCAACTGCACGACCCTGACGATGATGGACGCGGTGGGCGCGCTGCACGCGGGGTGGGGCCTCACCGAGCTGGTCGTCGCCTCATACCAGGCCGTCTCCGGCTCGGGGACCGCCGGCATCGACCGGCTCTACGACGAGGTCGAGCTGCTGGCCGGCAACCGCGAGGTGGGCCAGCACACCGGTGACGTGCGGGCGCTGTTGTCCGACAAGCTGCCCGACGACTCGCCCTTCCCCGACCCGATCGCGTTCAACGTCGTGCCCTGGGCGGGTTCGCTGAAGGACGACGGCTGGAGCTCGGAGGAGCTCAAGGTCCGCAACGAGTCGCGCAAGATCCTCGGGCTGCCGCACCTCAAGGTGTCCGCCACCTGCGTGCGCGTGCCGGTCGTCACGACGCACTCGCTGGCGGTGCACGCCACCTTCGAGAAGCCGCTCAGCGTCGAGCAGGCGCGGCAGGCGATGATCGAGGCGCCGAGCGTGGTCGTGCTCGACGACCCGAGCCAGGGCGAGTGGCCGACGCCGGCCGACGTCGTGGGCTCGGACCCGACGTTCGTCGGGCGGGTGCGTCAGGCGATCGACTTCCCCAACACGATCGACCTGTTCGTCTGCGGGGACAATCTGCGCAAGGGGGCGGCGCTGAACACCGCCCAGATCGCCGAATTGGTGGCGCAGGAGCTGACCGAGCGCTGACGTGGCCGGCCGGTGCCCCGTGCGGCCGGCCCCGCGTGTCCACCCGTCGACCTGAACGGACGTGCCGATGAACCGCGTTGCCCGGACCGACCGCACCTGGCTCGTGGCTGTCGCCGCAGCGATGTGGGGACTGGACGGCCTGTTGCGCCAGCCCCTCGCCGAGCGGATCAACCCGGCGACGGTGGTGCTGTGGGAGCACCTCATCGTCGTCGTCGTGCTCGTGCCGTTCCTGCCCGCGGCGCTGCGGTCGTTCGCGCGGTGCTCGTGGCGGGACCGGGCGGCGGTCGCGCTGATCGGCATCGGCGCGTCCGCGGTCGCGACGGCGTTGTTCACCCAGTCCTTCAAGGTGGCGGGTGCCACGGGCGACTTCGTCACGCCGCTGGTGCTGCAGAAGCTGCAGCCGCTGTTCGCCATCGCGCTCGCCGTCTGGCTGCTGGGCGAGCGGCTGCGGCCGGGCTACTGGATGTATGCGGTGCCCGCGCTGGTCGGTGCGTGGTTGCTCACCTTCGCCGACCCGTTCGAGGTGCGCGTCGCGGCCCTGGAGGCCGCGTTGCTGGCCATCGGCGCCGCGGTGCTGTGGGGCGCCGGCACCGTCCTCGGTCGTCTGGTCAGCGACAGCATCGGACCGCGAGAGCTGACCGCGTTGCGTTTCGCCTGGGGGCTTCCCGCCGCCTTCGTCGTCGCCACGCTCGTGCGCGCGCCGCTGGCCCCCGGGTGGGGCAACCTGCCGGGTCTGGTGATGCTGGCCCTGATCCCCGGACTGATCGCGCTGGGTCTCTACTACGTCGGGCTCCGGGTCACGGCTGCGTCGCGAGCGACCTTGGCGGAGCTGGCTTTTCCTGCCACGGCGGCCTTCGTGGGGGTCGCCTTCCTCGGCGCCGAGCTGACCTGGTCGCAGTGGGTGGGCTTCGCCGTCGTGGTCGTGTCGATCACCCTGCTCGGCCTGCGCGAGCGCCGTCCGGAGCCCACCGTGGTGAGCGCCGGGCGAGTGTCGGTCGGCTAGACGGGCCGGCGCACACGGCATACGGTCGAGTCCACGATCAAGGCCATCGGTGAGGAGTTCAGGTGCAGCTGCGGATCGGTTACAAGGCGTCGGCCGAGCAGTTCGGCCCCCGCGACCTGGTGGAGTTCGCGGTGCGAGCCGAGGAGCTGGGGCTGGACAGCGTGACGGTGAGCGACCACTTCCTGCCGTGGCGGCAGGAGGGCGGGCACGCGCCGTTCTCGCTCGCCTGGATGGCCGCCGTCGGTGAGCGCACCAGCCGGATCCAGATCGGCACCAGCGTGTTGACGCCGACGTTCCGCTACAACCCGGCCGTGGTGGCGCAGGCGTTCGCCACGATGTCGCTGTTGACGCAGGGCCGGGTGATGCTCGGGGTGGGCACTGGCGAGGCGCTGAACGAGACTGCGGTCTCCGGCCGGGAGTGGCCGGACTTCAAGGAGCGGTTCGCCCGATTGCGCGAGTCGGTGCGGCTGATGCGGGCGCTGTGGACCCAGGAGGACGTGAGCTTCGAGGGCGACTACTACCAGACGGTGGACGCCTCGATCTTCGACCGGCCGGAGCAGCCGGTGCCGGTCTACGTCGCGGCCGGTGGACCGGTCGTGGCCAAGTATGCGGGGCGGTCCGGTGACGGGCTGATCTGCACCAGTGGCAAGGGGATGGAGCTTTACACCGACAAGCTGCTGCCCGCCGTGGAGGCCGGGCTGGAGGCCGGTGGCCGGTCCGGTGAGGGGTACGACCGGATGCTCGAGGTGAAGATCTCCTACGACCGGGATCCCGCGAGGGCCCTGGAGAACTGCCGGTTCTGGGCTCCGTTGTCGCTGACCGCCGACCAGAAGCACAGCGTGGACAGCCCGGCCGAGATGGAGCGGCTGGCCGACGAGCTGCCGATCGAGCAGGTCGCCAAGCGGTGGATCGTCGCGTCCGACCCGCAGGAGGCGGTCGACCAGATCAAGCCGTATGTCGATGCCGGGCTGAACCACCTCGTGGTGCACGGACCGGGTGGCGACCAGGAGCGCTTCCTCACCCAGTTCACCGAGGACGTGCTGCCCGGGCTGCGCGAGCTGGGCTGACCGGTCATGGCGGCGCGTGCCACTCGGCGGTCGTCCCGCGCGGCGGAGGGGTCGGCCGAATCGCGTTCTCCTGAGGCGTTGTTGGAACGCGCTGCCGAGATCCTGCACCGTTCCGGGGAGCGGATGACCGGGCCGCGGCGGGCTGTCCTGACCGCCCTCAGCGAGCTCGGAGCAGGTGGCGCCCACGTCTCCGCGGAGGACGTCGTCGAGCGGGTCAGGGTGATCGACGCCGGTGTCCACCGGGCCAGCGTCTACCGCACCCTGGACGCACTGACCCGGCTGGAGATGGTGCAGCACGTCCACCTCGGCCACGGAGCGACGGCCTACCACCTCGTCGACGAGGAGCACCCGCACGCCCAGTGCACCTCGTGCGGGCGGGTGTTCGACCTGCCGGAGGAGCCGTTCGCCGAGCTCGCCCGCAGGTTGCGCGACGACGCCGGGTTCCGCGTCGACGCCGGGCACATCGCCTTGGCGGGGGTGTGCGCGGACTGCGCAGCGAGCGCGTCCGGCGCCGATCAGAGCAGGGGGCGCAGCGCGGAGCGGTAGGTCGCCACGTGGGCCGCGTCCGGGTCGACGTCGGCCAGCAGCCGGAAGATCGCGGCACGCAGCATCGCCTCCCGACGGACGCCAGTGGTCCAGTCGAGCATCAACCCTGGATCCGCCTCCGACCACATGACCAGGTCCAGCACGCACACGGCGTCCGCCCAGAGCACCGGTCGCCAGTAGGGCGCGAAGTCGATCACCACCGGGACGTCGCTGCCGTCCAGCAGCACGTTGCCGGCCAGATCACCGTGGACGAGTTGGCCGGTCCCGAGTGAGCGGTCGCTGCGCCTCACGAGCAGCTCGCGGGCGAATCGGGTCTGGGCCTCGTTGAATCCGTGCAGGTCAGTCGGTTCGGCACCGAAGGCGATGCGCTCGGCGCGATCCCACCGATGCCGCGGCGGCTGCGTGGCGAGCGGCCACTCCGACACCGCCACGGCGAGCTCCGCGTGCAGGAGTGACCCGGTGGCGCGGATGACGTCCGGGTCGGTGCAGGCTCGGCTGCCCGGCTCGTAGCGACTCGCCGCCCAGCCGTCCACGACCCAGGAGCCGTCCCGCGCGGGGATCGGCATGGCGATGCGCACACTTCGTCGTTCCCTGGTGTCCAGCTGGACCGCCAGCCGCGCAAGGCGAGGGCTGAGCGCGTCCGCGATCTGCCGGTCCCGGCCGGGGCTGAGCACCAGGTCCCCGGCGAGGACGCTCTCACCCTGCCCGCCCGGGAGGGGGCGCACGCCGTCCGGCACGGCGAAGAGATCGTGCACGCGTTCCGAGGGCACGCGCTTCACCGTAGGCGATGCCGCCCGGCTCTCCGGGGCGAGCCCCGAGCGCGAATGGCCGTGTCGTGGTGCCATTCAGGACGCGCGATCCGCGCGGCCGTCGGTCAGGAAGGCACGCAGCACCGAGATGAAGACGTCCGGTCGCTCGGAGTGCACCCAGTGCCCCGAGCCCTTGACGGTCACCTTGCTGGTGCGGGGGAACAGGCGCCTCATCGCGGACTCGTGCTCGGGCCGCACGTAGGGTGACCGCTCGCCCGTGACCCACAGGACGGGGTGGTCGAACGTGTCGGTGACGTCGTCCGGGAAGCCGCCGATCGCGGGGAGCTCACGCCGGAGCAGCTCGAGGTTGGCCTGCCACCCGAAGCCGTCGGCCTCCCGTCGCAGGTTCTGCAGCAGGAACCCGCGCACGCGGTCGTCCGGGATCGGACCGGTGAGCCGTTCGTCGGCGTCCGAGCGCCCGGCCAGGGTGCTGAGATCGAGCGCGGCGAGGCTGTCGAGCAGGTGCTCGAACTCGCCCTGGTC
Organism: uncultured Ornithinicoccus sp.; assembly: GCA_964425155.1. Classification (GTDB taxonomy): domain Bacteria; phylum Actinomycetota; class Actinomycetes; order Actinomycetales; family Dermatophilaceae; genus Segeticoccus. The sequence goes on from CAYRLV010000039.1 coordinate 7,471, forward strand.
GCCGCCCCCGACCGGGGAGATGTCGACGACGACCAGGCGGTCGACCAACTCGGGGTGCCGCAGGGCGAGGAGCATGGCGACCTTGCCGCCCATCGAGTGACCGACGAGGTCGACCGGCTCGTCGCGGCCGACCTCCTCGCGGAGGCGGTCGGCGACCAGATCGGCGAACGCCTCGTAGCTGAAGTCGTTCGTCCAGGCCGAGCGACCGTGGTCGGGAAGGTCGACGAGCAGCGACCGGAAGCGTGGTTGCAGCGCCTTGGCGATGGTGCTGAAGTTCCGGCCCCGCCCGAAAAGGCCGTGCAGGAACACGACCGGGTCGCCGCTCTCGCCGACGGCGGTCGTGTGCACCGCCGGTGCCGCCTGGTTGTTCACGGCTGCCACTCTACGGACCGGCCCCACGTCGTTCGGGGACGGTGCGCGCGGCCTCAGCCCGCCGGCCGGCGTCGTGCCCGGAGGACACCCGTGGCCGCAGTCGCGGTGGCCACGGCCGCCGCGGTCGCCCCGAGCAGCCTCCGGTGGACGGATGCGGCGACCTGGAGCGACCGGGCGCGAGCCGTGTCGTCGAAGGCCCCGTGCGAGCCGTGGTCCTCCTCCGCATCGACCGGCTCCCACAGGTTGGCGGGTCGACTCGTGTCGCGGGCATCGTCGGTTTGCTGTGCCGAGAACGCCGTTCGGGCGAGGTAGCGGTCGAGCAGCCCCGCAGCGACCGCATTGGCGAGCAGGGTGCCGACGGTGCTCCCCCCGATCCAGTACTCACGGCGCTCCGGGTGCGTCGCTGCATACAGGATCCCCCGTGCCGCGACCTCCGGCTGGAAGATCGGGGGCACCGGCTGGGCCTTGTGGGGCAGCCGCGAGAGCAGCCACCGGAACTGCGGTGTGTTGAGCCCCGGCAGCTGGACCATGGTGGTGCGGACGTGGCTCCCCTCGTGAAGCAACTCGCACCGTAGCGCCTCGTTGAACCCTTGGATGGCGTGTTTCGCTCCGCAGTAAGCGGATTGGAGCGGGATGCCGCGGTAGGCGAGCGCCGAGCCGACCTGGACGATCGTGCCGCGGTCGCGCGGGCGGAACCGGCGCAGCGCCGCCTGGGTGCCGTGGACGTATCCCAGGTAGGCCACCTGAGTGACCCGGGCGAACTCCTCCGGCCGGATCTCCCAGACCGGCGCGAAGACCGAGGTGAAGGCCACGTTGACCCACACGTCGATCTCGCCGAGGGCCTCCTCGGTCCGGCGCGCGGCCCCCTCCACCTGGTCGGGGTCGGAGACATCCGTGGGGACGGCCAACGCCGTGCCTCCCGCCTCCTCGACCTCGCGGACGGCTCCGTCCAGACCGGCGCGGCCGCGCGCCAGCAGGGCCACCCGGTCGCCGCGGGCACCGAAACGCACGGCGGTGGCTCGCCCGACGCCCCCTGACGCTCCGGTGACGACCACGGTCTGTGGGTGGTGGGCGGTCACGCGTGTCTCCTCCTCGGTCGGTCGTCGGGGTGTTACCCGGACCGCGGCGGTCCATGCGTGTCCGGCCGGGGTGGCCCTGGCCCGAGCCGGCGATCAGTCGCTTTCCTGGCCGCCCGAGTGCTGCGGAGGACCGGGCTCGAGGATGCCGGCGAACTCCCAGGTTCGTTGTCGCACACCGCTGCAGGTGTGGTGGCCCTCCTGCCCACGGCAGGCCCGATCGCGGTTCAACGACCAGAAGGACACCCGCGCGAGCTGGTGCCGCTCGGCATACTCTCGGACCTGCCGGAAGTCGCCCGGCGTCACCGTCTCCTCGGTGTCCGTGCGCCCGTTCATGAGGACGATGCCCTGGCGTCGGTAGAGGGCCCGGTCGGACTCGTCCGGGTGGACCGACCCGAGCAGGTCGTGAGTGCGCTCGGTGGCGCGGACGGCGAGCCGGCCCATGTCGCCGCCACCTTGGCCGAAGTTGAACGGCATGATCATCCAGACGTCGACGGGGGCGTGCAGCTCGGCTGCGCGGCGGACGAGCCGCCGGCCCCGCTGATCGAGCCCGTCCGGGGTGACCGGCAGGGTCACGCTGATCGTCAGTCGGGGGTTGCCATTCCGCACGATCGTCAGCGCCCGCAGGATCCGGTCCTGCACCGCGGGGCCGTCGAACTCGGCACCCTCGACGTCGAGGTCGAGGCCCTCGGGGTGGTAGCGGTCGATCACCTCTTGGTAGGCCGCAGCGAGGGATCGCGCGTCGTGGCAGCGCACACCCAACTTGTCTCCCCGGGCCCCACCCATCGAGACCACCAGGTGACCACCGGCCCGGTGCACCTTGCCGATCGCGCCGGCTGCCTGCGCGCCGAGTCCGTCCTGCCCCGACCAGGCGGGTGCGCAGGCACCGGTGGACAGGACGAAGGCCAGGGTGAACCACCGCACATTCGTCTGCGCCATGACGGTCGCGGGGTCTGGCGGGCTCTCCCCACCGAGGTAGAGGTAGGGCGACACCACCACTTCCGCAGACGCCGCCGGACGAGTGGCGGTCGGAGGCGTCGTGCCGCGATCCGGATCACCTGCGCACCCCGTGAGCGCCAGCACGAGAGCCAGCACGACCAGGCCCCAGGTCCTTCGACGCGGGATCGTCGGGCCGGGGCGCTTCATCCTGGCGACACGTGTGGGCATGGGTTCACAGAGTGGCTGGAGGTGGCTGTCGGGCGCCCACTGCGTGCGGTCGCGGCAGCGGGACGCGTCGGAAACCACTACTGTATGCGCGCTGTGGCCGACGAGCCGATCTCAGGGTCGACGTCGGTGCCCTGCCAGCCACACGTGCCGGCCAGGTCGGTGCGCGTGTCGAGTCTGGTGAGATGGCTCCGACGTACCGGTGTGACGGCGGCCGAACCGCGGCCCCGGCGACCCGAGGAGTGCACGTGAAGTTCGTCATTATGATCCACTCGAACCCCAGGCCCTGGGGCCACCCGACCTGCGACCACACCGCCGAGTACCAAGCGCTCCCGCAGACGAAGCAGGACGAGCTCCAGGCCCACTGGGAGAAGGTGTTCGGCGACGCCGACGCGAAGGACGAGATCGTCTACGGCTGCGCGCTCGGGGATCCGGCGGCCGCGCGGGTCTTCGACTTCGTCGACGAGCCCCTCGCCAGCGACGGCCCGTACGGGGAGAGCAAGGAGCACCTGGCCGGCTTCTTCCTCATCGACGTCGAGTCGCAGGACCGTGCCGAGCAGATCGCTGCGGCGTTCTCCTGCCCGGGCGACCGGATCGAGCTGCGTCCCACCATGCAGCCGGGCTGCGCGGCCTGAGAGGAAGGCCTCGGATGAGGAGCGGGATCGAGGACGTGTGGCGTCGGGAGGCGCCGCACGTCCTCGCTGCCCTGCTGCGGCGCGGATCTTCGCTCGAGGACTGCGAGGACGCCGCCCAGGAAGCCCTGATGGCGGCCACGGAGCAGTGGCCCCGTGACGGGGTTCCCCGCAATCCACGCGGCTGGCTCATCCGGGTCGCTTCGCGGCGGCTGATCGACGCCCAGCGGGCGGAAGCCGCGCGCGCCCGGCGTGAACGAGCCGACGAGCTGGAACGGGCCGCCACGTGGAGCGACCGCGTCCACGAGCAGGACGATTCCCTGCAGCTGCTGGTGCTGTGCTGCCACTCCGCGTTGAGTCCGGCATCCGCGGTCGCCCTGACGCTGCGGGCCGTCGGCGGCCTCACCACCAAGCAGGTCGCTGCCGGACTGCTCATCCCGGAGAGCACGGCCGCGCAACGGATCAGCCGGGCGAAGGCCACGCTGCGCAGGGCGGACGCCCGCTTCGGCCCCGTCCCACCCGCCGAACTCCCCGCCCGGCTCCACCCGGTCCGGCACGTCCTGCACCTGATCTTCACGACCGGCTCGTCGCTGCCGGGCGGCACGGCGCTCCTCGACCGGAGCCTGACGGCGGACGCCCTCCGGCTGACCGAGCGCCTGCATCGTGCGCTGCCGCGGGACCGCGAGACGGCCGGCCTGCTGGCGCTGATGCTCCTCAACGATGCCCGCGCGGCCGGTCGCGTGGTGGACGGGCTGCTCGTCCCTCTGGCCGAGCAGGACCGCAGCCTCTGGGACCACACCCAGATCGAGCGGGCCGTGGCCCTGCTCGAGGAGGCGCTGCCTCGCGGGCAGGTCGGCACATTCCAACTGCAGGCCGCCATCGCAGCCGTCCATGCCACGGCTGCGACGTTCGCCGACACCGACTGGGCGCAGATCCTCGAGCTGTACCGGATGCTGTTGTCCGTCGACCCCAGCCCGGCCGCCGAACTGGGCGCGGCCATCGCCCGCAGCGAGGTGGACGGCCCCGAGGCCGGCCTCGCAGCCCTCGAACCGCTCGCGCTCGCCCGTCCCCGGGACCACCGGGTCCTGGCCGCCCGGGCCCACCTGCTGGACGCGCTCGGCCGTCCGGGTGCCGCCTCGGCCTACCGGGAGGCTGCGGCGCTCACCGACTCCGTCCCCGAACAGAACTACCTCAACGCCAAGGCGCTCGCCGCGCGCTGAGCCGTCTCCCGGAAATTCACGCTGGCACTACTTCTCGACACGCCGGACGACACGCCGGTATGACGTCCGCTCACCCGAGTAACGCCAGCGCCAGTTGCCGTTCCGGTCCTCCCGCATCGCTGCCGGGGTGACAGGAGCCGTCGCGCTCACATGCGTTCGCGCTCCTCCGGCATCCTGTCGGGGGTGACAGGAGCCGCGGTCGCGCTTCGTTCCTCAGCGCTCCCGCTCCCGGCATCCTGTCTCCCGACAGCGAAGAGGTCCGCACCGACTCCGTCGGGCGGACCTCTCTCGCTGTCGGGGTGACAGGATTTGAACCTGCGACCTCTTCGTCCCGAACGAAGCGCGCTACCAAGCTGCGCCACACCCCGTGGCATGCGCGCTGCACAACGGCAGCGCCAGCACACGATATCCGAACCGGGCCCCGCGCGCCGAATCGGGTCAGCAGCCGGGCCACACCGACATCACGTCCGGTCAACCGGAGCGCGGCGTCAGGGTGAGCAGGGTGGCCTCCGGTCGGCAGGCGAAGCGCGCGGGGGCGTAGGGCGAGGTCCCCAACCCGGCCGACACGTGCAGCCACGCGGCGTCCCGGGGCGCCTGCGACGAGGGGGCACTGCCCGCCCCCGACCACCAGCGCGAGAGCCCCTTGGCGCGCTTCGGCGGCAGGTCGCAGTTGGTCACCAGCGCGCCGACGCCCGGCACGCACAACTGCCCGCCGTGCGTGTGCCCGGCCAGCAGCAGCCCGGCGCCGTCGGCCGCCATCGGGTCGAGCACCCGCTGGTACGGCGCGTGCACGACCCCGACGGTCAACGCCGCCGACGAGGCGGCCGGTTGCGCCACGGCCTGGTAGTCGTCCAGCTCGATGTGCGGGTCGTTGACGCCCACCAGCTCGAGGTCCATCCCGGCCACGGAGACTGCGGTGCGCACGTTGTCCAGGTCCACCCAGCCCGCCCGGGTGAACGACCGCACGAGGTCCCCGGTGGGCAGCCGCGGAGCCCCGGCCTTGGGCCCCTTGCGGTGGCTGACGTCGAAGTAGCGGAGCGGGTTCTTGGGCGTCGGCCCGAAGTAGTCGTTCGATCCGAGCACGAACGCGCCCGGCAGCTCCAACAGCGGCCCCAGCGCCTCGACCGTCGCCGGGACGGCTCGCAGGTCCGCCAGGTTGTCGCCCGTGTTGACCACGAAGTCCGGCTCGAGCGCGGCCAGCCCCTTGACCCACGCGATCTTCCGGCGCTGCCGCGGCACCAGGTGCAGGTCGCTGAGGTGCAGGACCCGGAGCGGTCGAGCGCCCGCGGGGAGGACCGGCACGGAGGCGCGGCGCACGACATACGCCTGCCGCTCGATGAGTGAGGCGTAGGCGAGTCCGGTGGCGGCGCCGGCGGTGAGGCCCAGGGCCGAGCGGCGGAGGAGAGCAGTCATCGCCGCACATCCTTGCAAACCCGGTGGGCCGCGGGCGCGACGCGGTGACACACTGACCCGCATGAGCTCACCCCACGAAGCCATCCCGCGACGTTCTCCACTCGCAAGCTCGCTGCGATACTTCGCGGGGGCCCCTGCCTCCGATACGTCGCGGGGGCCCCGGCCTCCGATACGTCGCGGGGGCCCCGAATGACGATGAAGGCGACCCTGCAGGCCGACCTCACCGAGGCCATCCGCGAGCGGG
>CAYRLV010000039.1:13691-16828 GCA_964425155.1 uncultured Ornithinicoccus sp.
ATGACGATGAAGGCGACCCTGCAGGCCGACCTCACCGAGGCCATCCGCGAGCGGGATCAGGTGCGGTCCGGCACCCTGCGCATGGCGCTGACCGCCGTGACCAACGCCGAGGTGTCGGGGACCGAAGCGCGCGAGCTGTCCGACGACGAGGTGCTGAAGGTCCTTGCCAAGGAGGCCAAGAAGCGGCGCGAGGCGGCCGAGGCCTACGAGGGTGCCGGGCGGGATGAACTGGCCGAGCGGGAGCGCGCGGAGCTCACCGTGCTCGAGGGCTACCTGCCGGCGCAGCTCGCCGACGACGAGCTGGATCGCCTCGTCGCCGAAGCGGTCGCGGAGACCGGTGCGACCGGTATGCCGCAGATGGGCCAGGTCATGAAGGCCGTCCAGCCGCGCGTGGCCGGCCGAGCCGAGGGTGGCCGAGTGGCCGCTGCCGTCAAGCAAGCCCTGACCGGCGGCTGACGGAGCAGCTGCTCACCGGCTCCCTCCGGTATGGCGGCCGCTCCCGTCGGTCAGTCGTCGGACGACGGCTTCTGGTCGCCCTTGTTGCCGTCGCCATTGCCCCCTTGGCTTGGTCGGCGTCTTCCGTTTCGGCGTCTTCTTGTCCGGCGGCTTGGTGTGCCGGTGAACCAGCTCTCGTTGCCGCCGTCGGTGGTCCGGTAGTGTCGCGCGCCATTAGTTCGTCGACAGTGTGGAGTGATGGCATATACCCGGGGGCTCAACCACGCGGCGTCGTATGCCGATGATCGGGCCCGACGAGTCCGGCGTCGACCTAGTGTCAACGCCCGGTGGCGAAGTCGGCGACCGCGCCCCGCGTTGACGCGGAAGACTCGCAAGACTAGTCCGAAAACGAAGGTGACCGCGCGTGGGTGAGCGTCCGCTGGCCGGCAAGGGGCTCAGTGGTCGAGGCGGGTGTTGGTCAGGCGACGGGGTTGAGGGTGACTTTGTAGCCCAGGGCTTCGAGTTGGCGGATGTGGTTGCGCTTCTTGTTGGTGGTGTTGAGGTGGGTGTCGTAGTAGTCGGAACCAGGTCGACGAACTGGGTGTCGGGTTCTGCGACCAGGTGCCAGACGATGACCAGAATGGAGCGTCCGACCGCGACGATGGCCTTCTTCTTGCCTCAGCGTCGGGCGATGCGCCGGTAGCGTTCGCCGAGGAAGGTGTCGATTTTGCCGGCCGAGACAGCTGCTTCGTCGAGGACCCTGGCCAGGTAGCAGTTGCCATGTGATCCGGGCGCGAACCGGGCCCAGGAAGTCAGGTGCCCCGCAGTCGGGAACCGCGACATGTCGAGACCGATCTCGGCGATGATCACGCAGGCCGCGGTGTGCCCCACGCCCGGGATCTGATCAAGGCGGGCCACCGCTTGAGTGAAAGGGGCGACCTCGGCGTCGATCCGCCCCTCGAGGTCGGCAATGTCGGCCGAGATGGCGTCGATACGGGCGAGTATCTTGGTCAGCAAAAACGCGTGGTGGTCATCGAACCGGCCGGTGAACGCCTCCTGCAGATCGGTGATCTTGCCGCGCATCCGCCCGCGGGCGAACTGCGCCAGCACTACCGGGTCACGTTGCCCGGCGATCAACGCGGCCATCATGTCCCTGCCGGAGACCCCGAAGATGTCGGAGGCCACGACGGACAGCTTGATCTGGGCGTCCTCGAGCAGCTTCTCCACCCGCTGCTTCTCGGCGGTGCGCACCGCGACCTGGTCCCACCGGTACCTGGTCAGGTCGCGCAGCACCCGGATCGCAGGCGGCGGCACGAAACTGGCACGCAGGATCTGCCGATCGGCGACCTTACACAACCAAGCTAGTCGGCGACACGCCCGGGCGAAGCCGCCTTGCGCCTTTGGCGTCTCGACAGGACTGTGCCCCCGAGGCCGACGAGGGCCGCGACCGCCGGGAACGCGAGGTAGAAGGTGACCGCGACGTCCGCCCGGCTGATGCCAACGATGAACACGACGAGAGTGAGCACCGTTACCGGGAGCACCGTCCGGACCCACTCCCGCCTCCATGGCAGCAGCGGTAACACGACGAGGTAGGCCCACGGGATCCCGAACACGGCGACCCAGCCAAGGCGGTCGAAACCAGGGACACCGTTAACCCCGAGCAGCGTGACGAGAGGCCCTCCGTAGAGGAGAACCCACTGCCAAGGCCGCGGGACCCACACCGCCGCCGTGGCAAACAGGGTCAGCGGGACGACGATGAGGAGGTAGAGGTACAGGATCACGATCCCACCCGCCCGTCTAGCTGCTCCACGGCCCGTCGGAGGGGAGGTTCTTGTCAAAACAGAAGTGCCCGCTGGGGTTGTGGTCCGCCCCTTGGCTGGGGTCGGCCGCGCTGAGGTCCCAGGGGTTGCCGGAGCGGCCCGACGCGGCCCCGCACGGCCCGAATGGGTTGGCCCACAGGGGGAAGTCGTCGTTCGGATCGGGAATTCTGCTAAAGCGCTCGAAGTCACCCCTCATGACCGGCGCGAGCCAGTTCGTTGGGGCGCCGTTGATCGTCGCCGCCTTGCCGTTGACGTAGAAGTACTGGTCGGGCATGTGGCTGGCCCGCAGCAGGGGCCGGCCCGACACCTTCTGGACCGTGCCGTTGGCGCAGAAGTTGACGCTCAACTCCTGCCAGATCGGCGGGGCGAAGTTGAAGGCTGAGTCCGCGGCGGGGACCCCGCCCGGGTCGAGGAAGGTGTCCTTAAAGTCCCGCATTGTGTCGACGAGGGCTTGGGGCGCTTTCGGGTTGGCGTCCAGCGCGTCGACCCAGGTGTTGTATCGCTCCGCTGGCACGCCGTCTTGTGCACCGAGGAAAGGCCGATACCCGATCGAGCCGCCGGAAGTGTACAGCGTTGCGAGGCAGGTGGCGTTCGTTGAGGACGGCGCTCCCATCGAGTCGACGAGGGTCGGCTTCTTGCCCATGAAGGTATAGGCGCGGCCGGGCATCACACCGGTCGAGACCGGGTTCCACGTCGTGCTCTGCCCGTAGTGGGTGTTGAGGTCGCGGGTCGTGTAGGTCATGTTCGGCGGGGCGAGCCCGTAGTCGGTGGAGATTGCCGACACCAGGTTGCGCCAGAACTGCGGAAGGTGAGTGTTGCCCGTCCGGCTCGAGTATTCGACCCACTCGCTGCCGTCGATGATCTTCCCGGCGGAGTCGACGA
>CAYRLV010000040.1:0-5656 GCA_964425155.1 uncultured Ornithinicoccus sp.
GAGCACCGGCGTGCCGCGACCCCGTGGGTCAGCAGGTGTCGACGCAGATCGGGAAGCGGTCCCCGAAGGAGCACGAAGTTGGCCGGGGACGGCCAGACCTGCAGTCCCTCGAGTCCCCTGAGCGCGGTGACGAATCGGTCGCGGGCCCGTCGCACGCAGGCGGCACGGTCGGCCCGCTCCACCTCGACGGGCGGGGCGCTGAGCACCTCGACTGCACGAGCAGCGAGGCTGTTGACCGGCCAGGGCTGGAGCGCGCCGGCGGCCGAGGCCAGCGTCGCCGGCGGGCCGAGGAGGTACCCGACCCGCAGCCCGGCCAGACCCCAGAGCTTGGTCAGGCTGCGCACGCAGACCACCCCGGGCAGCATCGCGCCCGCGAGCCCGGCGGCGTCGTCGAGGAAGTCGCCGAAGGCCTCGTCGACGACGACCACGCGGCCGGGCCGGGTCAGCTCGGCGACCACGTCGGCCGGCTCGAGCCGCCCCGTCGGGTTGTCGGGCCGGCCGAGCACGACCAGGTCGGCCTCGTCGGGCACCTCGGCAGGACGGAGCCGGAAGCCGTCCTCGGGGCGGCGCACCACCCGGTGGATCGGCACGCCGGCCGCGCGCAGCGCCGCCTCCGGCGCGGTGAACGACGGGTGCACGCAGGCCGCGAGTCGTGGGCGCACACCCTGCGCGAGCGCCCAGAAGGCCTCAGCGGCCCCGTTGGTGAGCAGGCACCGGTCCCCGGCGACGCCGTGCCGCGAGGCGGCGCCCTCCCGAGCGGCCGACGTCCGGGGGTACCTGGCCAGATCGACACGGGCGAGCTCCTCTGCCAGCCAGGGCGGCGGGCCCGCCAGCACGTTGACGGCGAGATCGAGTGTCCCGGAGGGCGCCTGGGTGTCACCGTGGTCGGCGAGGTCGACGGGGTCCACGGCGTTGGTCCCGACGTGCTCAGAAGTCGATGCCACGGCGAGCCCGCACCCCCGTGTCGTACGCGTGCTTGACCTTGGCCATCTCGGTAACGGTGTCGGCCAGGTCGATCAGCTCGGCGGGCGCGTGTCGCCCCGTGCAGATGACGTTGGTCTTGGGGGAACGATCGCGGATCACCGACCAGACCGTGGCTCCGTCCAGCCAGCCGTAGACGACCGGATAGGTGATCTCGTCCAGCACGACGAGGTCGTAGTCGCCGCTGCGCAGCACCTCCTCCGCCTTGCCCCAGGCCGATTGCGCGATGGCCTCTGACCGGCCGAGGTCGTCGCTCTCCCAGGTGAATCCGTCGCCGATGGTCCACCAGTCGACACCCAGCTGGGTGGCCACGGCCTGCTCACCGACGCGGAACTTGCCGGACTTCATGAACTGGACCACGCCGACGGACCAGCCGCGCGCCACGGAGCGCATCAGCGTGCCGAACGCGGCTGTCGACTTGCCCTTGCCCTCACCGGTGTTCACCAGGACGATCGAGTCCACGCGTCGCCTGGCCGGTCGCGCGCGATCGTGGGTCGGCAGGGGTTGCGAAGGTGTGTTCATCGGGATCCTTGACGTCGTCGGGTGGTTCGTCGTTCGAGGAGGGACCGGGTCACTGCGGCGGCCGCCGTGATCGTGAGGGCGACCGCCCGAGCCCGCCGCAGGGCCACCGCCGTGTCCTGCTCCCACGGGGGTCGGGCGCCGGGATTGAGTTGGTAGACATCGGGCTTGGCGAGGCAGACCCGCAGCCGCAGGGCCATCGCGCCCATCGGCCAGCCGCCGTTGGGCGACGGCGTCCGGGCCGCCTCGCGTCGCAGGCCACGCCAGGTGGCCCGGTCCGACCCGGCCAGCAGTGCCGCGGTCAGGCGGGCCGGCACCAGGTTGAGCAGGTCGTCGGCACGGGCGGTGACCCAGCCGGCGTCCCGCCAGGCGGGGGTGCGGTAGCCCCAGACCGCGTCGGCGGTGTTGGCGAAGCGGTAGAGGCAGGCGGCAGGAAGGCCCCCCACCGCATACCAGACGAGCGGGGCGACCACCGAGTCGGACAGGTTCTCGGCGAGCGACTCGATGGCCGAGGCGCGCACGTCGTGCACCGACAGGACGGCGGTGTCCCGGCTCACGATTCGGGCGAGAGTGCGTCGCCCTTCGTCGACGCCGGCGGCGAGAGCCCGCTCCACGTCCGCGACCTCCTCGAAGAGCATCCGCCCGGACCCGGTGGTCCACAGCACGAGGCCCACCAGTGCCGCCCCGGCCGGCCGAGGGAGCCGGCGTGCCGCCAGTTCCACCACCACGCCGGAGGCGAGGGCGCCGGTCGCGCCGCAGGCCCACGCGAGACCACCGAGCACCCGTGCCCGCGCCGGGGGTCCGGCCGGCAGGGCGCGCCCCACACGGTCGAGGTAGCGGCCGACCCACACGACCGGGTGGCACGCGGGTGGCGGTTCGCCGAGCGCGGCGTCGAGTCCGGCCGCGACCAGGGTGGCGCTCACGACGACCTCGCCGACCGCACCGGCACCACCGCGGTACCCCCGGGACGGTGCAGCACCTCGACCCGCGCGCCGTACGTCTCCCGCAGCCGACCGGACTGGAACACGACGGCGGGCACGTCGTCCGCGATCACCCGCCCGCCGCGCAGCAGCACGACCCGTTCGCCGTATTGCGCTGCGAGCGTGAGGTCGTGCATCGCGGCCACCACGGTGATGCCGTCGTGTCGGCGCAGGTCGTCCACCAGGTCCAGGACGGTCTGCTGGTGGCCGATGTCGAGTGCACTGGTCGGTTCGTCGAGCAGCAGGACCTCGGGCTCCTGGGTGAGGGCGCGGGCGAGCACGGCCCGTTGGAGCTCACCCCCGGACAACGTGTCGGCCGGTCGCGTGGCCAGTCCCTCGAGCCCGAGCCGGGCCAGTGCGCGACCGACGGCCTCATGATCGCCGTCGGTCTCGGTGCGGAATCGGCGCAGGTAGGGCGTGCGTCCGAGGGCAACCAGCTCGCGCACCGAGACCCCCTCGGGCACGACCGGCTGCTGGGGCATGAGGGCGACCACCTGTGCGGTCGCCCGCCGCGTCGACGTCGCCGGGTCGAGCCCACCCACGCGCACCCGGCCATCGGCAGGGACGAGCCCGACGAGGGCGTGCAGCAGTGTCGTCTTGCCGGCCCCGTTGGGCCCGACCAGCGAAACCCATTCCCCTTGCGCCAGCACAAGATCCACGCCGTGCAGGATCCGGCACCCATCGCGCTCGACGACCACGTCGCGGCAGTCGACGGTGCCGGTGAGCGGGCTGCGGCCGTTCACAGCGCCCCCCGGTGTCGGCGCAGGACCACGACGAAGAACGGGGCCCCGACCACGGCGGTCATCACACCGATCGGCAGCTCGGCGGGAGCGAACGCCCATCGGGCGAGCACATCGGTCAGCACGAGGAACGCGGCACCGAACGCCATGGCGAGCGGCAGCAACCCGCGGTGCGACGGCCCGAAGACGAGCCGCACGGCGTGCGGCACCACGATGCCGACGAACCCGATCAGCCCGCTCACGCTGACCACCGCCGCGGTGCCGAGCGTGGCGGCGAGCACCAGGACCAGTCGGGTGCGGGCCGGATCGACGCCGAGGCTTGCCGCCTCGACGTCACCGAGCGCCATGACGTCGAGCGTCCGACGGTGCAGCAGGATCACCATCGCGGCCACGACGACGTAGGGGAGGACCATGACCACGTCGGACCACCCGTCCGTGCTGAGCCGCCCCAGCATCCACGCGTAGACGGCGACCAGCGAGTCGTCGAACCACTGCTGCACGAAGGTCTGGATCGCGTTGAAGAATGCCGCCACCGCCACACCGGCGAGCACGATGACCACCGAGGATCGGCTGCGGCCCACCGAGCTGCCCAGCGCATACGTCGCACCGACGCCGGCGGCACCGCCGACGAAGGCCAGCAGCGGCACCCCCAGCGGCCCGATGGCGCCCCCCGAGACGATGGCGACGGTGGCGCCCAGGCCGGCGCCGCTCGACACCCCGAGCAGATAGGGATCGGCCAGCGGGTTGCGAAAGACCCCTTGGTATGCCGTGCCCGCCAGCGCCAGCGTGGCTCCCACCAGGACTCCGAGCACCACCCGCGGCACCCGGATCTGCCACAGGATGGCGTGCTGCGTGGGGCTCAGCCCGGAGTCCACGTGCAGCCCGGGCACGGCGTCGACCACCTCCGCCAGGACGCTGCGCGGTGTCAGCCCCGCCGGCCCCACCAGCACACCCACGAGCACGGCGCTGACCAACACCGTTGCCGCGAGGGCGAACCGGCCCACCCGCTGCCAGCCGCCGGAGGCTCGCTGCACGACCGAGACCGGTCGCGTCGCGTCCTCGGCGGGCGCGGCGGTGCGCGGAAGGGGTGCGGTCATCTCGCTGCGGAACCCGCAGGCGCGACCTCGTCGAGGGTGCTGCCGATCTTCCGCACGAAGTCGACCAGCCTGGGTCCCCAGCGGCTGGAGATGTCCTTGTCCAGCACGAAGACGTGGTGCTCCCGCACCGCCGTCATCTGCTCCCAGCCGGCGCGTTGACCTGCCTTCTTGACCGTCATCCCGCAGCACTCCGTGTCGGCCAGCATGACCACGTCCGGATCCGCGTCGACCACGAACTCAGCGGACAGCTTCGGGTAGTCGTCGCCGCCCTTGGCCTGGTCGGCGATGCTCGTCATACCGAAGAGTCCGTAGACCTCGCCGATGAAGGTGTTGCCGCTGACCGTGAAGAGCGTGGGGTCGAGCTCGTGGAAGTAGGTGAGGCCCTGGGCGGGCGGAGCCTTCGCGACGGCAGCCTTGATCTGCTGCTGCATCTGGCCGACCAGTGTCGTCGCCTCCGCCGGGTGCCCGGTGGCCACGCCGAGCCGCTCGATCTGGGAGTAGGCCTCGTCGATCGTCGTCGCCGCCGGAAGGATCAGCGTGGGGACGCCGGCCTTCGCCAGCGAGGCGACCAGGTCGCCGCTGTCCGAGGGCGCCACGACGAGGTCGGGGGACTTGGCGAGGATCGCCTCGACGTTGGGTTCGTAGCCGGACAGGTCGGTGGTCGGCACGCCGTCGGGGTAGTTGGACTGCCGGTCCACGGCGACGACCTGGTCGGCGGCGCCGATGGCCCACAGCGACTCGGTCGCGGTCGGGCTGAGCGACACGATCGACGTGGGACGTGCCTCGATGGTCAGCGGGGTGCCGCCCTGGAGCGGACCGGACTTCACGGTGACCGGGTACGCCGAGTCGTCCACGGCGCGCGGGGTCGCCGCGGCCTCGGTGTGGCCTGCCGAGCCGGTCGGGTCACCCCCGGCGCTGCCACCGGAGCTGCCGCACGCGGCCAGGCCGAGGCCGACCAGCACGACCAGCAGCAGGGCGAGCAGTCGCCGACGGTCGGGTCGTCGAGGTGATGGGGTGTCAGTGCGAGGCTGATTTGTCACAGCCATCCTCCGTCTCCTGCGGAGGACGAAAGGGTCGTCGTCCGCAGGACGGAGTCCCGTGAACCGCACGAACCGTCCTTCGTCCGAGGACCAGTACGTGACCACGGGTCAGGTGACCTGGCTCGTCCGACCGTGTTCGGTCGGCTTCACAGTTGCGGCACAGCGCCGGGCTCTCACCGGACTTCACTGGGTCCCATGGCACCCCCGCGGCGCGAGGGCACGCTCAGCCTACCGCCGGGTCGGCACGCTCGTGCTTCGCCCCCGCGGGCCAACGCTCCTCGATCCGGACGGCCCGTCCG